>NZ_QSJB01000039.1:0-2163 GCF_003469285.1 Collinsella sp. AM31-2AC | reverse complement strand
CTGATCGAGGACACCCTCGAGCACGTCCTGGAGGACGCCACCGGCGTCGACCAGGTCAAGCTGATCCCCTGCGGCGGCGGCGACCCGATCGCGGCCTCCCGCGAGCAGTGGAACGACGGCTCCAACACCCTGTGCGTCGAGCCCGGCAAGATCTGCGTCTACGCGCGCAACACCGTCACCAACGACGTGCTGTACAAGGAGGGCCTGGACCTTCTCGTCGTGCCCTCCGCCGAGCTCTCCCGCGGCCGCGGCGGCCCGCGTTGCATGAGCATGCCCTTCTGGCGCGAGGACCTCTAAGGTTTTCAAAGACCCGTACAGGTCTTACTACAAACATCTAGCTGCCATTAGATGTCTCCCATTGGGGCGGTGCGGATCTTTCGCACCGCCCCATTCATGTTTAATGACGCTAAATGAAGATCAGATAAGGTGGCCATGGATATCAAGACAATCGGTGTTGAGGAATGGCTCAACGTTTGGGAGAAGAGTGCTACCTGGGATATCGCTCAGTCGACGATCTCGTCGCTGACCATGGGCGAGCTTCGCGCACTTGACGAGCAGGACGGTGCTACGTTCTACGAGCGCCTGGATCGCGAGAAGATGAATTACGGCTGGATCGAGGGTTCGCCGGAGTTTAAGGCCGAAGTCGCCAAGCTGTATCGTCGCGAGGTCAATCCCGATCACATTTTGCAGACCAACGGCTGCACGGGCGCGAACCTCAACGCCATCATGGCCGTGGTCGAGCCCGGCGACCATGTGATTGCCGAGTGGCCCACCTATGCGCCGCTCTATGAGATTCCGCGTACGCTCGGTGCCGAGGTCGAGTATTGGGAGCTTCGCGAGGAGCTCGGCTGGAAGCCCGATATCGAACAGCTCAAGCACCTCGTTCACCCCAACACCAAGCTCATCTGCATCAATAACGCATCGAACCCCATCGGTACGGTGCTCGATGCCGATACGCTCGGCCAGATTGCCGAGATCGCCCGTTCGGTGGGCGCCTATGTGCTGTGCGACGAGGTGTATCTGCCGCTCGAGAACACCGAGTCCTTTATGTCGATGGCCGACGTGTACGAGAAGGCCATTGTCACCAACTCGGTGTCCAAGACCTATTCGACGCCTGCGGCCCGCGTGGGCTGGGTCGTGGCCGACGAAGAGGTGTCCAACCGCATCCGCACCTATCGTGACTACACCATGATCTGCGGCGGCGTGTTCAACGACGCTCTGGCGACCTACGTGCTCGAGCACAGGGATAAGATCCTTGGGCGCAACCGTAAGATCGTGTTTGGCAACCGTGATATCGCTCAGGCATGGATCGATACGCAGCATCGTGTCTCCTGGACGGCCCCGCAGGGCGTGTCCACCTCGTTTATCCAACTGGATATTCCCGAGGACGACGAGGAGTTCTGCAAGCGCCTGTTGGCCGAGAGGGGAGTGCTGCTGGTTCCCGGTAGCCGCTTCGAGCTTCCCTGCGGCGCGCGCTTGGGCTACTGCGCGAGCGAAGGCGTTCTCCGCGAGGGCCTGAGGCTTCTGGGCGAGGCGCTGGCCGAGTTCGATCGCTAGCCCCTTGAGGCTTTCGAGGGCCTAAACCTTTCTGGGCCCTAGATATACCGAATGCAGACCCGCTCCCTTGGGGGCGGGTCTGTTTGTCTTTACCGCCGAAAAAATCAACTTGTTACAAATGGAGGCGCAAAGCAGACGGTGTATTCGATGGGCCTTATACTGAGCTTCCGGTGAACGGTATCCAACGTCTGGTAAACGGTAGCCTGTTTGCCAAAAATGAATAGGACGAACTTTTTTCTGAATAAAAATCAAAATGGTTGAGACGTAGCAAGAATTGCGAATTCTATTCATACCTTTGCGTGAAATATGCAAATCGAGGGTGGTTTAAGAAAGATTAGTTCCAATTGATTTTTCGGTTAAAAAGGCATTTAAGCACGTAAATACACTTTATTAAGTCAAAGTGTACCATGCGTGAAGTATATGTGTATGCCGTTCACCCCTCATATAAAACCGTTCGGGGGCAAGGTGGAAGTATGGGCTGATTTTGGATATAAATATGTCGTCAGCAATAACGCCTCACACGGAGGGGCGCTAACGAATCGGCCCCGACAAGGGCCCGAAAGAAAGGTAGGAGGCCATGACGAAAGGTCTGCACGTGCCTTCCGA
>NZ_QSJB01000038.1:0-2236 GCF_003469285.1 Collinsella sp. AM31-2AC | reverse complement strand
GACACCGTAACGGTGGGCGCCGCCCACCGGTCAGCGGCCAGAGCATGGGGGGCACGCCCGGTCCCGTTCCGAACCCGGAAGCTAAGCCCCATCGCGCCGAGAGTACTGCGGGGTGAGCCCGTGGGAGGCCAGGGCGCCGCTGACCGGTGGACGGCACCGAGCCGTCTGATGACTTGAAGAAGGGGGAGGCCTCGCGGCCTCCCCCTTTTTTGCGTTTACGGGCAACATTCCTTATGCAATTAAATCAATTTAATCATCCACCGCTGAATATAGACGTTCACCGTTCTTTGGTCGGTTCTCTGTTCTCAATGGACTAATATTTGCTTTAGCGCACTGCTGCGCTTGTCCTGTTTTACACGGGTCGTTTTATTGATTGTGAAGGAAGGACTCACATGGCAGATGTTCATGAGCTGCTTGATACTTGGATTGCCAATGTCAAGGACGAGGAGCTCCTCGCTGAGCTTAACACGATGAAGGAGCAGGGTGATGAGGACGCCATCACCGATGCTTTCTTCCAAGATCTCGCCTTCGGTACTGCCGGCCTTCGCGGCACTATCGGTGCGGGCACTAACCGTATGAATATCTATACGGTCGGTCGTGCGACCCAGGGATTCGCTGACTACCTCAATGCGACCTTCGAGCATCCAACGGTTGCCATCGCTCGCGATAGCCGCAATAAAGGTGAGCTGTTCGTTAAGACGACGGCTGCCATTCTTGCAGCAAACGGCGTGACTGCCCTCGTTTATCCCAAGATTTCTCCTGTGCCGACGCTCTCCTGGGCCGTCCGTGATCTTAAGTGCTCCGGTGGCATTTGCATGACCGCTAGTCATAACCCGGCACCGTATAACGGCTATAAGGCCTATGGCCCCGACGGCTGCCAGATCACCAGCGAGGCCGCCGATGCAATTTCTAAGGCTATCGCCGAGACCGATACGTTCACCGGTGTGAAGTCCATGGACTTCGATGAGGCTCTTGAGCAGGGCCTGGTCAAATGGATCGATGACTCGTGCCTCGAGCGTTATTACGACGCCGTTCTCGCTCGCGGCGTTACGAATCTTTCTGCCGAGGAGATTGCCGGCGCACCGCTCAAGCTTGTCTATACGCCGCTGAATGGTACCGGCCTCATTCCCGTCACCACGGTGCTCGAGCGCGCTGGCATCACTGATGTCACGGTTGTTCCCGAGCAGAAGGAACCTAACGGCGATTTCCCGACCTGCCCGTATCCTAACCCCGAGATCCGACAGGCCATGCAGAAGGGCATCGATCTCTGCGAGCAGGTTCACCCCGATCTGCTGCTTGCGACCGATCCCGACGCCGACCGTGTTGGTGTTGCCGTTAAGAATGGCGATGACTATCTGCTGCTGACCGGTAACGAGATGGGCGTCCTGCTGCTCGACTATATTTGCAAGACCCGTGCCGCCCGCGGCGAGGACCTCACTAAGAAGGTCGCGGTTACTACCATTGTTTCTTCCGCCATGGTCGATGCTCTGGCCGAGGAATATGGCTTTGAGCTCCGTCGCTGCCTGACGGGCTTCAAGTACATCGGTGACATCATTACCTCGCTTTCCGATGCCGGTGAAGTCGATCGCTTTATCTTCGGTTTTGAGGAGAGCTACGGTTATCTGGCTGGTGATCACGTGCGCGACAAGGACGCCGTGAGCACTTCGCTGCTGATTTGCCAGATGGCTCAGTATTACAAGCTGCAGGGTAAGAACCTCGCCGACGCGATGCACGAGCTGTACGAGAAGTATGGCTACTACCACAATAAGACGATTTCGCTGAGCTATCCGGGTGCTGAGGGTGCGGCAAAGATGGCCGGCATCATGGCCGGTCTGCGCGAGAACCCGCCCGCGGAGCTCGCCGGTTCCAAGATTGAAGCCGTCGTGGACTACAACACCTGCGTGAACGGCCTGCCGAAGGCTAATGTCATTGAGTTCGATCTCGAGGGTGGCAACAAGGGTATCGTCCGTCCTTCCGGCACCGAGCCCAAGATCAAGCTGTATATCTTTGCCAAGGGCGCGGATGCCGCCGAAGCTGATGCAGCACTTGACGCGATTGAAGAGTCCGGTCGCAAGCTGCTGGCATAAGGTATTTAAGAGTCTATTACTGTAGATAGGCGAAAGAGGGGATCTCGGAAACGAGGTCCCCTCTTATATTTACCCAGCCAGCCGAGAGTCCTTATATGTGTAGGAAATGTGTACGCCCAGATTCCCGACCCCGGCTCCCCTCCGGTCTG
>NZ_QSJB01000037.1:0-2920 GCF_003469285.1 Collinsella sp. AM31-2AC | reverse complement strand
CGGCGAGGAGCACACATCCTTCGACCCGGGGGTCTCCGAATGGGCGAACCCATGCACAGCAGTGTGCATATCCCCCCGCTGAACGCATAGGCGGGGGGAGGACAACCCGGGGAACTGAAACATCTAAGTACCCGGAGGAGAGGAAATCAATCTCGAGACTCCCCGAGTAGCGGCGAGCGAAAGGGGACCGATGGCCAAACCGTCGAGCGGGCATACCCGGCAGGGGTTCCGCCGACGGGGTTGCAGGGCCGCGCATCCGGGGGCTGCCGCCCCCGGGCGCAGGTCCGGCTGGGGAGCGGAACGGCATGGGAGGGCCGGCCGCAGCGGGTGACAGCCCCGTACGCGAACCCAGACCGGACGGCGCGACGCGGTCCCTGAGTAGGGCCGGGCACGTGAAACCCGGTCCGAACCTGGGTGGACCACCATCCAAGCCTGAGTACTACCCTGTGACCGATAGCGCACCAGTACCGTGAGGGAAAGGTGAAAAGCACCCCGGGAGGGGAGTGAAACAGTACCTGAAACCGTGCGCCCACGAGCAGTCGGAGCACCTATATGGTGTGACGGCGTGCCTTTTGTAGAATGAGCCAGCGAGTCGCTGGCGCGGGGCGAGGTTAACCGAAAGGGAGCCGTAGCGAAAGCGAGCCTTAACAGGGCGACTTGAGTCCCGCGCCGCGGACGCGAAGCCGGGTGAGCTATCCGTGGGCAGGCTGAAGCGGGGGTAAGACCCCGTGGAGGGCCGAACGCACGTCGGTTGAAAACGGCGGCGATGACCTGCGGATAGGGGTGAAAGGCCAATCAAACCCGGAGATATCTCGTTCTCCCCGAAATAGCTTTAGGGCTAGCGTCGCGCGTTCACCGCCGGAGGTAGAGCACCGGATGGACGAGGGGGCTTCGCCGCCTACCGAATCCAACCGAACTCCGAATGCCGGCGGCCCAGAGCGCGGCAGTCAGAGCATGTGGGCTAAGCTGTGTGCTCGAGAGGGAAACAGCCCGGACCGCCCGCTAAGGTCCCCAAGTTCCAGCCGAGTGGCAAAGGATGTGCGTCCGCCCAGACAACCAGGATGTTGGCTTAGAAGCAGCCATGCATTCAAAGAGTGCGTAACAGCTCACTGGTCGAGTGGACATGCGCCGACAATACACGGGGCTAAGCTGGACACCGAAGCGGCGGGATTTTATCTATATAGAATCGGTAGGGGAGCTTCCCATGGGCGGTGAAGCCGCCGGGCGACCGGCGGTGGAGCGCATGGGAGTGAGAATGCTGGCATGAGTAGCGAGAGACGAGAGAGTAACTCGTCCGCCGTGAACCCGAGGTTTCCTGGGCAAGGCTAATCCTCCCAGGGTCAGTCGGGGGCTAAGGCGAGGCCGGAAGGCGTAGCCGACGCGCAGCAGGCAGACATTCCTGCACCGCGCACGCGGCGCTACGACCGACGGGGCGACGGATGGGGGTGGCTCGGCGGGGTTCTGGACGTCCCCGTGATGGAGCGCGGCCCGCGGACCAGGGAAATCCGGTCCGCACGAGGGCGAGGCTCCGGACGAAGCGATCAAGCGAAGCGAGTGAGCCCGAGGTCCCTAGAAAAACCCCTAGGCAGGCGCGTGCGCGCCCGTACCGCAAACCGACACAGGTGGGTGGGTAGAACATACCGAGGCGATCGGGTCAACCATGGTCAAGGAACTCGGCACAATGGCCCCGTAACTTCGGGAGAAGGGGTGCCCGCGCGTACGTGAACGGACTTGCTCCGGGAGCGGAGGCGGGCCGCAGTGGAGAGGCCCAAGCGACTGTTTACCAAAAACACAGGACTCTGCAGAAGCCGCAAGGCGACGTATAGGGTCTGACGCCTGCCCGGTGCCGGAAGGTCACGCGGAGGAGTTAGCGCATCGCGCGAAGCCCCGAAGCCAAGCCCCGGTAAACGGCGGCCGTAACTATAACGGTCCTAAGGTAGCGAAATTCCTTGTCGGGTAAGTTCCGACCTGCACGAAAGGCGCAACGACTTGGGCGCTGTCTCGACCATGGACCCGGTGAAATTGCACTGGTCGTGAAGATGCGACTTACCCGCGGAAGGACGGAAAGACCCCGTGAACCTTCACTGCAGCTTGGCATTGGCCGCTGGTCCCGCGTGTAGAGGATAGGCAGGAGGCACAGATCCGGAGGCGCCAGCCCCCGGGGAGCCGCCCTTGGAATACTGCCCTCGCGCGACCGGCGTCCTAACCCGAGGCCGTCAACCGGCTCGGGGACCGTGCCAGGCGGGCAGTTTGACTGGGGCGGTCGCCTCCTAAAGGGTAACGGAGGCGCGCGAAGGTCCGCTCGGGACGGTCGGCAACCGTCCTTTTGAATGCAAGAGTACAAGCGGGCTTGACTGCGAGGCCCACAAGCCGAGCAGGTGCGAAAGCAGGCTCTAGTGATCCGGCGGCCCCGAGTGGGTGGGCCGTCGCTCAACGGATAAAAGGTACTCCGGGGATAACAGGCTGATCTTGCCCAAGAGTCCACATCGACGGCAAGGTTTGGCACCTCGATGTCGGCTCATCGCATCCTGGGGCTGGAGCAGGTCCCAAGGGTACGGCTGTTCGCCGTTTAAAGCGGTACGCGAGCTGGGTTCAGAACGTCGTGAGACAGTTCGGTCCCTATCCTCCGTGGGCGCAGGAGAATCGATGGAGGCTGCCCCCAGTACGAGAGGACCGGGGTGGACGCACCTCCGGTGAACCGGTTGTCGACCAACGGCACGGCCGGGTAGCCGCGTGCGGCGCGGATAACCGCTGAAGGCATCTAAGCGGGAAGCCGTTCCAGGGATTAGTTCTCCTTCCGGTAAGGGCCCAGGTAGACTACCTGGTCGATAGACGGCAGGTGCAAGGCTGGCGACAGCCTCAGCCGAGCCGCACTAATCGCCCGAGCTCTTCCGGAACCGCACCTCGCGGCCCGCGGGAC
>NZ_QSJB01000036.1:0-2946 GCF_003469285.1 Collinsella sp. AM31-2AC | reverse complement strand
GCTTGGAAGCAAGGCAGGGGCGATCCAGGCCGATTTGGGCGCCCTGCTCTCGGTGGCGCGGGCAGGTGGCGAGTAACGCGGAGCGGTAGACGCGCAATGAGGTTTTAGCCGCAGCCTCCGAACGAGAGGGCTCGGAGGCTGGTATTCCTGAATCGCAGGTCACGATGGGTTATCGGAATCGCGAAGAGCGGATACCGCCAGTAAGCCCCCTTCGGAATAGGCGTTGAGCAGCTCCTGGGCATGGGCGAACTCGGGGCCTCGTCTCCAGCCGAGCAGGCGGTTGACGGCCAGATTGCCCTGGACGTTGTGGACGAAGAGCAGGAAGGCGTCTTCGCGTGAAAGCCCTGTTTTCTCCATGACCCAGGGAACCATCTGCTCCGCTCCGCGTTCTATGACGCGCTGGGCTACGCGAGCGTATGCGTCGCTGTCCGAATAAAGCAGGCGATAATCGTCGTCTGCCGGCGGACGCTGGCAAAGCGTTGCCGATTCAACCCCCTCAAGCGGGGGAGCCGCTGCCAATGCCTCGTCGATAAGCGCATCGAGCAGCGCGTACTTATCCTCGTAATGCAGATAGAACGTTCCCCGGTTGATCTCGGCGCGGCGGCAGATGTCCGCCACCGTCATCTTCGCGAAGCCGACCTCGGCCAGCAGCGCGAAGAACGCCTCCTGTATGACCGAGAGGGTGTAGCGCCGCCGGCGGTCGATCTTGGTTTCTCCCATCGCCTCTCCAATCTGAGTCGTTTGACAATGTCCAGTAGCTGTTCGTTTATCGACAGGTGCACGCGTTTGTTCATTGCCCCTGCGAAAATCAACAAGGATACTGTTTATAGACACCTGTTTTTTATAGCTGAAAGGGAGCACGGATGACCCTGTGCGAGAAGCTCGGCATCGGGCTTGTCAGCCGATCGTTTTCCCATCGGGCCGTCTATCGAAACGGCGGCACGTCATACGATTTGAGCGATTGCGAGCCTGCTGCTTGCAAGCAAGATATCGAGGTTTTTGCCCGCAAGGTGGGGGAGGCTGATTGCGTGTTTACGGGAGAGGCAGGTAGGCAGGCGTTATGAGCATCTGCATCAAAAATCAGATTCAGAATATGAATATCGTCATCGGCTGCACGGTGGGGTGTCCATATTGCTATGCCCGTAACAATGTGAAACGTTGGCATATGATTGACGACTTCGCTGATCCTGCGTTCTTCCCGAGCAAGCTCAAGATGATGGAAAAGAAACGCCCGCAGAACTTTCTCCTTACCGGCATGAGCGATCTCTCCGGGTGGAAGCTGGAATGGCGAGACGAGGTATTTGCAAAGATCCATGAGAATCCACAGCATCAGTTCCTGTTCCTGACCAAGAGACCCGATTTGCTGGATTTAGATACCGACCTGGAAAACGCATGGTTCGGCGTTACGGTGACGAGGAAAGCGGAGCTGTGGCGTATCGACGCCCTTCGGAAAAACGTCAAAGCAAATCACTTCTTCGTTACTTTTGAGCCGCTATTCGACGATCCCGGTACGGTCGACCTTTCCGGAATCAACTGGATCGTCGTCGGTACCATGACCGGGGCGCAGAGCAGGAAGGTTCATACGGAACCGGAGTGGGCATGGTCTTTGACGGACCAGGCGCACGCGCTTGGCATTCCAATGTTTATGAAGGAAGACCTCGTCTCTGTCATAGGGGACGAAAACATGATTCAGGAATTGCCGGAAGAATTCGAAAGAGTGCTGGAGGTGCAGAGAACATGGCGGAAGTGATCGATGGAATCCTCATCAATGAGGTGGAAGCAAAGAACATCATGACCAAGTCCAGCCTGCCGGTAGGCGGCTACTCGGTCAATCCCTATGTAGGCTGCACGCATGCCTGCAAGTATTGCTATGCCTCCTTTATGAAGCGCTTTACCGGACACAAGGAGGAATGGGGCACCTTTCTTGATGTGAAGCATTGGCCGGAAATCAAGAATCCGAAGAAATACGCTGGACAGCGGGTGGTTATCGGTTCTGTGACGGATGGCTACAATCCACAGGAGGAGCGATTCGGGAATACCAGGAAACTCCTGGAGCAGCTGATTGGCAGCGATGCAGATATTCTGATCTGCACAAAGTCCGATCTTGTGGTACGGGATATCGATCTGCTGAAGAGGCTTGGACGAGTGACCGTTTCATGGTCGATCAACACGCTGGATGAGAACTTCAAGAACGATATGGACTCCGCGTCGAGCATCGAGCGTCGTATCGCTGCTATGAAGCAGGTGTATGACGAAGGTATCCGTACGGTCTGCTTTGTGTCCCCGGTATTTCCCGGCATCACGGATTTTGAGATGATTTTTGAGCGAGTAAAGGATCGGTGCGATTTGTTTTGGCTCGAAAATCTCAATCTTCGGGGTGGTTTCAAAAAAGCGATCCTGGATTATATCGCCGAGAAACATCCCAATCTCGTACCGCTTTACGATGAGATCTATAACAAGCGCAACCGTAGCTATTTTGAAGCGCTTGAAGTAAAAGCCGAGGAAATGGCCAAGAAGTACGATTGTCCCTTTGTGGACAACGAAATGCCTTATGGCAGAGTCCCCCAGGGGCATCCGGTGATCGTGGACTACTTCTATCACGAGGAAGTCCGAGGGTCAGATAATAGCGGAAAAAGAAATCGTTAAACGGAAACCGACGACGATTCGCTCGAGCGATTAGCGTCCACGCGTGGCTTCTGCCGATTGGCGCAACGGGCGACGGATTAAGGGATCGCTCGGGCGGATGATCCCGCTGCAGTACAGGCGGTCGCTCAATTTAGCGGCATGAGCGTTTTCGCACGGAAAACCAGTATCCCCTGTGCCGAGTTTAATCGTAGCGAATACAATGGGCACTGAGCATCAATCGAAAGTAGTCAAGAGCCTTTTCGACGGTTTCTACCACCTCTACCCCAGCCTCGAGCAGCAATGGGCCTACTACGCGCGATA
>NZ_QSJB01000035.1:0-3265 GCF_003469285.1 Collinsella sp. AM31-2AC | reverse complement strand
GCGGAGGCGGGGCATGCCCCGCCTCTTACACCACATCTCTGCACGCTACCACTCTACTGTCAGATTATGGCGAATGCTGCTGTAGGATTATGACATGCGCTACTACAGCCTATGGCAACGTACCTCATGAGCGCCGGTATGGTGCGAGTTGCCATCGCCACTCGCTACAGCGAGTAGCAGGCGGGCAAAACCACCGCAAAACCGTCGCAAAACCGCGATGAACAACCGCCGCGAAGGGGGACGGGCCCCTTTCGCGGCGGTTTTTTGCCTGCCTGGTGCGTCTCGGATGCAAGTGAGTAGACTTTTTGGGATCTGCCGAGCACATCGCGACAAACGCTCGATAAAACCGCAGGCCAGAGCTGCGGCGTTTTGGGGTGTGCTCGGGATCCCGCCAAAAGCCTACTCACTTGGTTTTCACGGTTAGTAAACCGCCGCGAGGGAAAGCAGCTCCCCCGCGGCGGTCTTAACGTTCGCCCAGATAAAACCTGTCACCACAAGGGGGATGGGCGCCTTTTGTGGTGGTTTTGGTACTTGCTTAGCGGGCTAGCCCTGCGTGTCGCCTCCGTACATGTAGACGATAAAACCGTCGCCGGTGTCTTGACTGTGATCCTCCAGGATGCGCTTCATGTTGAGGTGCTCGTAGAACTGCCAGTCGGAGTTGCAGTCGCTCATCAGGAAGAACTTGGTGCAGCCTGCCTTGGCGAGCTCGGCGCGCGCAAGGTCGATAAGCGCGCGGCCGAGCCCCTTGCCCTGCCACTCGGGCACGATGATGATCAGGTTGAGCTGGCCCTGGGCATACTCGTTGCCTGTGGCGGCAAAGCGATCCGCCGTGGCCTTTTCGCGACTGTCGCCGAAGAGCGAGCCCTCGAGCTTGGCGTCGGCAGCCTTTGCCATTTCGGTTGCCTGGGCGAGCATCTCGTTGTAGCAGGACTCCCACGTGGGGTTGGTGCGCGGCTTGCCGTCCTCGAAGATGCCGATGCAGCAGGCGGCGATAATGCGGCCCTCGGCCTCGGCGACAAGCGCGATAGGTGAGCGTTGCAGCTGCATAGCGATGTTAAAGCGCGCGCAGAAATCGGCAGCTTCGACGTCGCCGCGGTTGCGCAGCGTGTTGCACCACAGCTGGTTGTAGATGGCGGCGATGCCGGTCAGGTCGTCGAGCGTGGCGGCGCGCAGGGTTACGTTGTCAAGGCTCATGAAGGCTCCTTCCAAGTTGGGTCAGGCCACCTCTGAGTGTGACATGGACGCAGGGCGGCCGCATCAATCATTCGGCAGGCGAGCCCCGATCCCTCGGGGACGGAGGAAAAGGGGTCACGAGTGAGGATTTTCGGACGCTTGCCCGACGAGAGTGGATAATCTCCCACTTTGAGCGCGAACATGGGCCAAAAACGGGAGATTATCCACTCTCGTGGTGAGCGGGCCCTTGTGTCGATTCATTCCCTTTTTAGTAGGCTGTGCTTGCACTTTAGCGTGCGACAGCGGATAATGCCGAGCACTCGACAATACGCTTTTTGCTCTCTCTATAGATTGAGGAGGCCCCTATGGCCATGGATTTCAAACGCAGGCTGCCGATCCCCATGGAGATCCGCGAGGAAATGCCGCTTTCCGCCGAGCTTACCGCTAAGAAGCAGGCATTCGACGCCGAGGTCGCCAAGGTCTTTACCGGCGAGGACGCGCGCAAGGTGCTCATCATCGGCCCATGCTCTGCCGATCGCGAGGATTCGGTCCTCGAGTACATGAACCGCCTGGCCAAAACCGCCGAGGAGGTCAAGGACAAGCTCATCATCATCCCGCGTGTCTACACCAACAAGCCGCGCACCAAGGGTACCGGCTACAAGGGTCTACTGCATAATCCCGACCCCGAGGCGCCCGATGACCTGCTCGAGGGCGTCAAGGCCATTCGCCACATGCACCTGCGCGTCATCGAGGAGACCGGCTTCTTTACCGCCGACGAGATGCTCTACCCCTCTAACTATCAGTACCTTGTCGATCTGCTGAGCTACGTCGCTGTGGGCGCGCGCTCGGTCGAGAACCAAGAGCACCGTCTGGTGTCGAGCGGCATTTCGGTGCCGGTGGGCATGAAGAACCCCACTGCCGGCTCCACCACCGTCATGCTCAACTCCATCTACGCCGCTCAGGCGCATCAGAGTTTCATCTTCCGCAACTGGGAGGTCGAGTGCGACGGCAATCCGCTCGCGCACGCCGTTATGCGTGGCTACATCGGTCTCGATGGGCGCACCTACCCCAACTACCACTACGAGCACCTTGAGCGCCTGGCCGAGCGCTATACCGAGCACGCCGGCTATGCCAATCCGGCAGCGGTCATCGACTGCAACCACGACAACTCGGGCAAGCGTCCGCTGGAGCAGTATCGCATTTGCAAGGAGGTGCTCGACAGCTGCCGCCGCAACGAAGCCATTTCAAGGCTGGTCAAGGGCTTTATGATCGAGTCCTACCTTGAGGACGGCAACCAGCCGGTCGACGGCGGTGTCTTTGGCAAGTCGATCACCGATCCGTGCCTGGGCTGGGAAAAGACCGACTACCTCATTCACGAGATCGCGGAGCGGGTTTAGTTACGCGGGTTTTCGCTGACTCTGCCAAGGCATCGGCGGTCCCGTTGCTGCCGGGCACTCATTGGGGACAGACTTAAATGAGTGCTCGCAGAATGAGAGTGAATAATCTCCCGTTTTTAAGTAGTCGTTGGGGACGTTCTTGTTTGACTGGTCGTTTAAGAACGTCCATTACAGTCGAAATTGTCAGCCCGGGACCGTCTCGGGCTACGATTGAGGCGCGCCCAGAACGGGCCGCCGACCGGGCGCCCGCGCACGGCCGAACGTCCCTGCCCCCGAGAGGGCCCGTTGAGTGCTGCCGGCGCGGGACGCGCCGCCCCCGACGGCTGATAGGAAAGTGCCGGGCAGGCGCCGCGGCTGGTAATGTGAGTGCCGAGGGGGAGGCCATCCGGTCGAACGACTACCGGAAGGATACCACCGTGAAAGCGCCATCCACCAGGCCCGCGGCCGTGCTCGGCCTGGACGTCGGCAAGTCATCGCACTGGGCCTGCCTGGTCGACCGCGACGGGGAGGTGCTGGCCAGCGCCCCCGTCCGCAACAGGGAGGCCGAGCTCGACGCGCTGTTCGCCTCCGCGCCCGCCGGCACGCTCGTCGTCGTCGACCAGTTCCGCAACATAGGGTCCCTCGCCGTGAGACGGGCCCGCGCCGCGGGGCTCGGGGTCGCCCACCTGCCCGGGCTCGCCGCCAGCCGCGCCGCG
>NZ_QSJB01000034.1:0-3670 GCF_003469285.1 Collinsella sp. AM31-2AC | reverse complement strand
CTCGTCGGCGACCTTGTCGGCGAGCGCGGTCATCTTCTTGCCGGTCTCGTAGAGCGCCTTGCCGTCCTCGAGGTAGCCCTCCTGGTCGAAATGCATGATCTCGATCTTCTCGGTTTCCTTCATTTGTCTCTCCTTTCTGGGGTTGTCTCCACATCCCCCATGCCAACGGGCATCAAAACCCGCTTACATTCCGTAACACTCAGCCGCTTTGGCCTTAAGCGCATTGACTGACTCTTCGTAGCCCTCTGCCTTGACCTCCATTTGCTTGGAGACGGCATCGAGATACGGGTGCACGTCCCATGACTCCAGACGCTCGGCGATTATGGCCGCAATCGTCTGGAAGAACACAAGATTGGGAATTGCGCTGAGCAGCGGAGCCACCTGAGGCACCGCAACCTCGTGAGCCCTACCCCTGGGATGGGCCGTGAGCAGCACCGTTTTTGCCGTAACGTTCGACAGCGCATCGGCGATATTCGCAAGACGCTCCGACCCCTGCGGATCGTCGACGATAAACACCAGATAACCCGGAACGATCTGCATCTCGGGACCGTGGACGAACTCCTCGCCCTCGTGATGCATGGCAGGAATCTTGATGGTCTCGCTCAGCTTGAGGGCCGCCTCTTCGGCAACGCCATAGTTGGGGCCGTTGCCGACGACCATGGCGGGCATGTGCTCAGAAAGCTCGAGCATGCGGTCTTGGACATATGCCTCGGCGGTCTTGCACATCACGGCATTGGCATGGATAGCCTCGCGCAGGTCGTCTAAACGCTGGGCAACGCCCTTGGCGTCAATCGTTCCGCGCGCCTGACCGCCGTAAATACCAAAGAGCACCAGGTACTCAACGAGGACCTCGACGCCCAGCGTCACAAAGTCCACCGACTCGACGCCCACACCGTAGTCAAGAACGATATCAGTGTGCTCCTTGATGGGCGCCTCGACGTTTGCCGTGAGCGCAACAGCTGCCATATCGTGTGCACGCATGTAATCGAGCGCTGCAATCGTATTGGTCGAATAGCCACTCTGCGAGACGGCGATGTTGAGCGCATGCTGCGGATAGGTGTGTTCAAAATCGACGAAGGCCTCGGGCGTCACAACGGACACCTGCATCTGCAGCGCATCTTGCAGGTAATCTCGGGCGCAATCGGCGGCATGGCGCGACGAACCCGAAGCAACGATGCGCAGCGCGTCAAAAGAACCGGACTGGATAATATCAACGAGCTGCGCTACCAGCTCAGACGAACGCTCGAGGTTCGCTCCCATACGCACATGGGCAAGCTGAACGTAATCGAGCATCTTCATCGTCTCACCTCGTAACAAATCATTAGTATTTGATACCAATCACAGTTACAGGTTACGGCTTTTTGATACCTCTTTGTCGATTTATTTATCCCCATCGGCGAACGGTCGATTTTGAGCCATGTAAGGTTGTATATGTAGTCTGCTCAACGAATCAAAATTCCGTCAGCTTTTCGGCCCGTTATGCAAAAAAACCAGCTAGTACGTATAGGTATATCCACCCGCATCGCCGCGGTTAAACGACTTGACGTACTCGATCGCCTGGCCGCTCGCATCGAAGCTCACGCACTCCAGCGTCAAGGCAAGATCGCCCTGCTCCAGTCCAAGCAGGCCGGCATCTCGCGCGCCCAGCGCTTCGATATCGAGCTTTTCCTGTGCCATGACCGGCTTTCGGCCCAACATCTCATAAGTCTCGTACAAACTGAAGACCGACACGTCAATATCTTCGATTGTGGGAAACAGCAGGCACGGGATGAACGCCGTCTCAATCGATACGGGATCGCCGTTGACGCAGTTCAAACGCCGAATCGAATACAGCAAATCATCCTCGGCAATGCCAAACAGGTTGGCATAATATGGGCCCGCATAACGCTTGGAACGCGCGAGGATACGGACGGACGGCTCGCCGCCCGAAGCACGAACCGATTCGCGAAAGCCTCCCGTTCGCTCGTAGGCAACGGGCACCTTCTGTGCCACAAACGCGCCTTTTCCGCGGACGCGTCGAATCTGCCCACGCCGAACCAGCTCATCGACAGCACTTCGGATGGTCAAGCGTGTCGTACCGAATTCCTCGGCGAGGTCTTTTTCGGACGGAATCATGGAACCCGTGGGATATACACCGCGCTCGATACGCTCCTCGATGCGGCGTCGAATGCGCATATAAACCGGGGTGGCATCTACTGTTTCAGCCATTGTTCACCTGCCACGCTCCTCATGCCGTTCTTTTCGCCGTTGTCGGCAAAGCGGAACTTTGTGGGCAAAATCACCGATTTGCAATGCTCCACAAAACGCATGTCCTTATCAAATTCCATCGTGCTCTCATAGAACACCGGCGTTCCCTCTTCTTGTTGGAGCAGCTCGGCCTCTTCGGCGTTCAAACGCGAGATGGAGATATGCTCACGTCCATGCTCAACACGCACGCCACCTTCTTTGAGCAAGACATCGTAAAGGCTCTCGCACTCAAAATCGTGCTCGGGAAGCGATGGGCACAGGGACAGGTTAACGTGAGCCGTCTCGATTGACGCCGGATCGCCCTCAATAAGTCGAACGCGCTGCATGCGGAGCAAAGGAGCGCCTATAGCCACCCCAAGCTTGTCGGCAAGCGTCTTATCCGCCTCGATGGTCTCGGTGGAAACCAGACGAGAAGAGGGATGCAGGCCGGCAGTCCGCACGGCATCGGAAAAGTTATACGTTTCCTGGAAGATGTTCAGCGGCTTAGGAGGACACACATACGTACCCGATCCGCGACGGCTCTCGAGCGTTCCGCACGAGATGAGCCGCGTGATACCGGCGCGCAACGCCGTACGCGAAACGCCGATCTCTTCGCACAGCACGCGCTCGGCCGGCAGGCGATCGCCGCCGGCAAGCTGATGGTGCTGGATATACCATAGAATTCCCTCAACAGCACGATCTTTAGGGGGAATTGCATAAGATTCGCCTGCCATTGCACAGACTCCTCATTCAGAAACGTATGCCGCCAAAATTAGACCAGCCCTCCCATGGCATCAAATTCGGCCTTGATCTTCTCGGCGACATTCCGATACGACTTATATAGGCTTGAATCGCGTTTGACTTCGTCGGTCATAACGGGAATCTCCAATTTGGAAACCTCGTCTTTTCCCGTCCGAACCGCCACAACAACGCCCATACCAAGACACATATTACGCTTGGCAGCGTTCATTTTTGCCGCCTTAGCGGGATTTGCCAGAATACGCTGGGCAAATTCCTGTTTAGAGACCGTTTCATCGGCCTCCGGATCGCCCGCCTCGGCCACTTCGCACTGCAACACGTCCGCATAGTCAAAAATCTTCGGCTCGCCGCCACGCTGATGCACGGCCCACTTGCGGCGCGTGGCATCCTGATAGATAGCCGGCAAAAATGTAAACCGCGGCGGGTCCAAAATCGTATCCGTGATGGTAAACACATCGGGATCAAAGGCATCCTGCGGGTTTTTCTTCTTGAACAGCCCCATATCAGCCTCCCGTACTAGCATTAAACAACTCAAGCTGAATATAGCACCAATTTCAAGCCGCCGCTTTACCGTATCGGTGCGCGGCGTCTATGGCTCGCCCAGCGGAATAATTTCACGGACGAGGGCCGGGGTGCCTGCTTTGTTTTGAGAAGTGGGCTCCGCGAACTTCTCAAAACAAAGCAC
>NZ_QSJB01000033.1:0-4655 GCF_003469285.1 Collinsella sp. AM31-2AC | reverse complement strand
GCGAGGGGGCTTTTTCTCTGGCTCTAGGTGTACAATAAAATCATTGATAAAATAACGTGCCTATGAGGGCTTCCGGGATGGGTTGGTGAGCGGGTTGTCTCTTGAGTCTGTTCTTCTCGAATACGGGGCTTCCGAGGTGTCGGCCATGGAAGTCTACTCGGACATCTTCCGGCTCGGCGATGGCTTCATCCAGACGGAGGGCGAGCCGGGCGGGCTGCACAAGGCCAACCCGATAATCCTCGGCTCGTTCGGCGGGCATTACGACAGCGACGGGAAGCTCGTCGGAGACAGGAGACGCCGCCGAATCCTGTTCGAGGACACGTTCGAGGAGACCCTTGCCGAGTTCCGCGATGCGAACTGGGCGATAACGAACGGTCTCACCTACTGGGGCAGGGCGAACACCGCCGACGCGCAGAGCAAGATGTGCGCCATGATTTTCGACCTCGACGGGCAGGATGACGGCACGCTCACGGCCTTCCTGTACAACTGCCGAAGCGACTACCCCGTCTATCCCGAGCCGAACTACATCATCCTGAGCGGCCACAACGTTCATCTGTACTACGTCCTCGAGGAACCCGCCGACCTATACCCGAACACCAAGAGCCTGCTGAAGGACATGAAGTACCACCTGACCGACAGGATGTGGAACAAGCATACGTCGAGGGAATGGGAGCACCCGCAGCATCAGGGCATCAACCAAGGGTTCCGCGTCATCGGCGGCAAGACGAAGGACGGCGGCACGGTCAGGGCGTTCGCGGTCAACACGCACCCCTTCTCGCTCGAAGAGCTGAACGACTTCCTTCCCCCGGAACAGCAGGTAGACTTGTCGAAGAAGTGGAGGGAGACGAGGTACACGCTCGAACAGGCCAAGGAGAGATTCCCCGAGTGGTACGAGAAGGTCATCGTCGGTGGCGGACGCGCCGACGGCTCGTGGGATGCCAAGGAAGACCTCTACAACTGGTGGCTGCGCAAGATACGCGCGGGTGCGACGTTCAGCCATAGGTACTTCTGCCTGATGGCTCTGGCGATATACGCCGTGAAGTGCGGCATCATCGACCGCGAACGCGTCAAGGCGGACATGGATTCGCTGGTGCCGTTCCTGGATTCGGTAGACACCGAGCACCCGTTCGGCAACGACCATGAGGTCGAGAACGCTCTCGAATGCCTCGACCTGCGGTACAAGAAGTTCCCCATCAAGGACTTGGAGAGGATATCGGGAATAGCGATCCCGAAAAACAAGCGGAACTACAGGAAGCAGCCACAGCACATGGAGTATCTAAACGGGCTGCGCAAGATGCGTCGCGACGTTCTCGGTGAGAACGAGTATGAAAACAGCGGTCGGCCAAAGGGAAGCGGTGAAAAGTGTGAGTTGATTCGCTCCTATGCCCGCGAGCATCCCGGTGCCAGCCATTCGGGCATATCCAAGGCGCTTGGCGTGTCGAGGTCTACCGTCATCAAGTGGCTAAGGGGCTGGAAGTGCGATACCGACGGCCTGCCGGATGGCGCATGGTACGAAAACGGGCACGTTCACGTCGATATGACGGAGCCGGAAATCAAGGCGGGTGAGTGATATGGCAACGAAGCCTTGGCGCTTCACCATCGAGTTCGATGAGGAGAAGGCAAAAAGGAATGGCTACAACGTAGATGACCTCTACGACTGCGTGGGAGCATACGCGGAGCAAATGGGTAACGTCCGCATCGGCCTTGGCACTTGGCAGGCAAAGAGCCGCGAGGTGCAGTTCGGGGCGCAGTGTCCTGTTTGCGCCACCCTTTCTAAACAGCCTTGGGTCATGCAGAACATTAAGTCTTGGCGTACCTATGAGGATATGAATGAACCGGAGGGTGAAGACTACCTACAGGTAATCCGGGATATCAGCCCGAAACGCATTTACGACTAGGGACTGGGAAGGGAAACACCAATGTGGTTGAATACGTGCCATACACTTTGCCATACACTTGCCAGACAGGAGCCAGCACCTTGGCCAAGGTAAAGAAGACCTTCCGAATCGAGGAAGACGCATACGATGAGCTGGTGGAACTCTCCGCCGGGTGGGGTGTGGCGCAGGGAGCCGCCGTCGAGCGTGCCATACGCCTTGCCAGACAGATGCCAGACACTTGCCAGACAGATGCCAGCACCTCAGACGGCGGCGATTCGGCGGCTGTCGCGGCGCTAATCGGGCAGCTCGCCAAGAAGGACGAGCAGATAGCCAAGCTCATGGAGACCGTGGCCGACAGCACCAAGGCCGTGCAGGGCGCTCAGGCGCTCCACCACGAGACCGCCCAGACGCTCGCGCTGGAATCGACCGAGCAGAAGCTGAGCCGCTGGCAAAGGCTCAGGAGGGCTTGGAAGGGCTAGCCATGAAGCTCTGACCCAAATTACAACAGGGTCGCCGGCAGGAAAGGGGAGCCTTCAAGGCTCCCCTTTCTGTTAGCTCCCCTGCTGCTTTACGCTATGGCCATGAGACCATCGGCGAGGATTCCGCGGGCATACGCACCCGTCGACTTGCCCTCGGCCTTCGCTTCCTTCTCAAGAGCCCGCTTCATCGCAACTGGAACCTTGAGGGACAGCGTCACCGTCTCGGGCGCTGCTTTCGGGAGTTTCCCCTCGACGATTTCGCCCACATTCACCCATCCGCTTGGCCACTCGTCGCGTTCGAGAGCGCTTTCCCAATCGGCAATCATCTCATCGGTAACGACCTTGCCGTTCTCGGCAACGATTCCGCTCATGTCTACCTCCATCCCAGCTCACGCTTGAACTTCTTCGTCGGCGGCACCATCGCGTGGAACACGCACCAAACGCCGTCGATATCCATGAATCCAATCAGCTCGGCAAACCTACCGTCGGGAAGCGAGCCGACCGAAATCCAGAGCGGCGGGTCATCCGTGCCGTTTCGCTGACGGCATCTAATCGGGTTCTCCCACGCATACGCAACTTCCTCGCTGGTAAGCCCGTGCTTGAGGGCGTTCCCGTGTACTCTGACCACTGCCGCTCTCCTTTCTTCCCCAATAAGTATACCAGATTAGTATACCTGATTAAAGCACCTGATTATCGAGCGGTCGCGCTGGGGCTTCGTGGCTGTCAAGCTCCCTTCTGGCACCCCTCATATCCCCGACTTCATCGAGCAGAGACCACTCGCCCATCTCCCTCGACAGCCCCTCCATCTCCACGACCTTCTCCCTGGCACCGTTGACGAGCACCTTCTCCGCTCGTCTGCCGTCACGTGCCGTCATGAAGTCGCGACCGGCCGCGAGCGCGGCCTTGCAAATCGGGTTCTCGGCGAACTCGGCGAGCTTGGCCTTGAAGCTACCGAGGAACCCCCTAACCGACAGGCACTCGGCTATCTGCGCCAGCTCGGCCTTGATGCGCTCGAACCTCGCGGCGAAGCCCTCGACCTGCGACCTGCACTCGGCGAGCTGCGCCCGGGTGGATGCAAGCTCCTCCCGTGCCGCTTCGAGCTGCTCGGCCTTCTCGTCCAGCTCGGACTGAACTCGGCGGCTCTCGGCCTTGTATTCGGCCACGGACTTGTGCCGCCTTGCCGGTTGACCCTCCAAGCGCTTCTCACCCCTAGAAAGGCCGTATAGCGCCCCTACGCGCCCATAGAACCTGTCCTGCATCGCACCGAGCGCCGCCTTGTCAGGGAAGAACCCCTTCCACGAGAGCTTGCCGTCCCTCAGCGGCACGAAGCCGAAGTGGGCGTGCGGGGTCTCCTCGTCCATATGCACCGTGAAGTGCACCAGATTCGACTCCCCGAACTCCTCGCGGCAGAACCCGAGCGCGTCCTCGAAGAAGTCCCTCACCTCCTCGGCACTCGCACCCTCGAAGAACTCCGGGCTTGCCGTCACGATGCCCTCGACGAGCCTCACGGCATCCTTGCGCACCTTGCGGGTTCCCTTGTAGCCCGCGTCAATCCTCGCCTGCACCTCGCCCTCGTAGTCGGCGTGCGGGCACAACTCTCGGTTCATCCGGGTTCGGGACTGGTCTATGTCCGGGTTCGTGTGCTTCCCCGGCTCGCGGTCGTTGTGGTACTGCATGGCGCCTATCTCGGCACCCTTGCACTTCTGGACTCGAAGGATTGCGTACTGCTTACCCATCGGCGGCGGCACCTCCCGGCTTTTGGAACAAAAGGGTAACGCACTCCCCTTTTCATTTTGAAAAGAGGTGCGCCGACAGTGTACCACTGTCGGTTCTCCGCGACTTAGGGTCGCTCCGCAGACCACATGAATGTGGTCTGCGGCAGGGCACGCGGCGGCGCGTGCTGGCTCGGAAAAGCCGTCAGGGTTCGGGGTTCGGGGTTCGGCACCCCCCCCTGCGCGGGGGTCGTAGAAAGACCCCCGCGCAAAACCATCCCCAAGCCATCCTCACTTGAGACTTGGGCAAGGAAAGGGTCGATGGAGCAGAGCGTCCATCGACCCTTAATCAAGTCTGGTCTATTCAGTTGCCCGTCGCGTCAATTCCGCAGCCGGTGAACGAGTCGGCTTAGATCTGCTAACGCAGACCACGCCGCCCCGTAGTCACCGCCCGCTACATTGACCCGCCTACTCACCGCCTAGGGATGGGCGCTTTTCTTCTGGCTCTAGGTGTAAAATTGCAGTATTGATAATATAACGTGCCTATGAGGGCTTCCGGGATGGGTCTCCGCGAGGGGGCTTTTTCT
>NZ_QSJB01000032.1:0-7390 GCF_003469285.1 Collinsella sp. AM31-2AC | reverse complement strand
TTCCGCACGCAAAGAAGGCCACTTAATGTGGCCTTCGTCTTGCGCAGGACTGTAGAGCAGGAAACCTTATATCCGGCCCCTCCGTCCGGGGACCGCGCCGTACCAGCTACAGCGTCATGTTTGGATCGGCGTCGACGTCGAACGGCGAGATTTCTCCTCGGTCGAATTTACGGCGGGCAACCTCTGCGATCATGGCGGCGTTGTCGGTGCACGCCGAAAGCGGTGGCACCGTTACGCGGATCCCCTGACGCCCAAGCTTCTTGATCATCATCTCGCGCAGATGCGGATTAGCCGAGACGCCGCCGCCGATGCAGTATTCCTTGCATCCGGTGGCATGCAGGGCGTTTTTGGCCTTCTTGTACTGAACGTCAAAGACGGCTGCCTCAAACGAGGCCGCCAGATCGGGCAGGTGAATCGTGCGCCCGGCCTTGGTCTCCTGCTCGATGTAGAGCGTCACGGCCGTTTTAAGACCCGAAAGCGAGAAACGATAGTCTCCCCTGCTGTTAAGCGCGCGAGGAAAATCGATCGCGCGGGGGTTGCCCGTCTCGGCCAGCTTGGAGATGATGGGGCCACCGGGATAGCCCAGACCCAACGCCTTGGCTACCTTGTCGAAGGCCTCGCCCACAGCATCGTCGAGTGTCTCACCAAGTACCTCGTAGTCGCCCCATGCCTTCACGTGCACGAGCATGGTATGACCGCCCGAGACGAGCGTGAAGATAAACGGCGGCCTGAGATCGGGCTGCGCCAGCAGGTTGGCGAACAGATGGCCCTCCAGATGGTTGACGCACACGAGCGGCTTGCCGGCGGCATAGGCAAAGCCCTTGGCGAAGGCGACGCCCACTACCAGAGCACCCACCAGGCCCGGACCCTGCGTCACGCCAACAGCGGCGAGTTCGCTCGGCGCGATGGCTCCACCCTCAAGACCAAGCGATGCTGCGGCATCCTCGAGCGCCGCATCCACGACGCTCACAATCACCTCAACGTGTTTGCGCGAGGCGATCTCGGGCACCACGCCGCCAAAGCGGGCGTGAAAATCAATCTGTGTCGACACCTGGTTGGCCAGCATATTGCCATCCGCATCGATAATCGCCACGGCCGTCTCGTCGCAGGAGCTCTCGATAGCGAGCACTAGGCGGCGGCGCTCAATTTCGGCACGCTCCCCCTCGGAGCGCCCAGGCGCAGGCAGCGGCCATACGCGCTGCTCTGCCGCCGTCGGCTCGGGCGAAGCATTATCGACCGGAAGCACCAGGGGCAGCGGAGCCGTCATGACGATGGCGTCCTTGCCGGCACCATAGTAGCCGCGGCGACGGCCAGCCTCGGTAAAGCCCAGAGCGTTATAAAGCGCGGTCGCTCCCTCGTTACCGTCCTCGACCTCGAGCGAAGCCGTAGTGCAGCCGAGCATCTGGGCATCATAGCTCACATGCGACAGCAGCTTGCGGGCAATGCCCTCACGGCGATGTGCCGGGTCGACGGCGACATCCAGAATCTGCACATCACCGTCCACGACCATACCGCCGGCAAGGCCCAGCAGCTTGCCGTCGTCGTGTGCCACCCACCAACTACGCGGCGCAGCGACGTCCTCGCCCAGTTCGGACAGGAACATGCCCGGCGTCCATGCCTCGTGTCCGGCACCTTCAAAGCAGGCAGCCTCCAGCGCGCTTGCGCCCTCGGCATCCGCCGCGCCCATGGGACGGAACTGCAGATGACGACCGGCGAGCTCATCGGCAACACCCGTAATTTCGCTCTGCGCACTCTCGGCAAGACCAAGACGCTTGCGCTCGTTTTCCTCGGCATCCGAAAGGCGCGTGTAAATCGGCAGGACGCGGGCCGGATCGCCGTCACCCGCAGCGTGCGCGAGCAGCAAGCCCTCGCCCGAAGGCCACCACAGGTCACGCTCCACGCAGCGGGCGGCCTCGTCCTCACCCAGCAGCTTGCCATAGCGCACTAGACCGTCACCGGTCAGCTGAACCTGGCCCCAGTCCGCTGCTTGGCGCCACTCATCGAGCGCCACGGCGGCCTTGACCACGTGTTCGCGCTCAAATTGACGCTCGGGACCCTCATCGACCAGCATATACAGCGCCGGATATACCTCACCGCGCATAGCATCGGCCAAGATACCAAGCTTGCCGCGCACGCCAGCCTTCCACGCCGTCCAAGCGCAAGCGTCGAGCGTCGACACGCCCAGCAGCGGAACATTGGCACCACGCGCGAGGCCCTTGGCAGTGGAGATGCCGATGCGCACACCCGTAAAGGACCCCGGGCCGCGGCCGACCACATAGCAACCAACATCGCTGCGATCCAGACCGGCTTGAGCCAGCACGCCATCAACGGTATTCACGAGCTCAACGTTGGCGTGACGGCGACACATGTGGTCGCCACTCACGAGCTTCGTCTCACCCGTCTGCCCATCAATCCAGCTTGCCGCGCAGGCAAGCATGTCAGTCGAGGTATCGAGCGCCACCACCAGCGCGTTGTCGTTATGCAAGCTCATCTTGTACAGCCTTATCAATCAAATGGGAAAGCTCCATTGCGCGGTCACCGTGCGCCTCAAGCGTTATCGTTCGCACGTCGCTGTCGCCCTCATCACGCCTGAGCGTCACCGAAAGATACTCATCCGTCAGCTCGTCCTGGAATTGTTCGCCCCATTCCAGCAGGCAAGCACCCTCATAGCCCAGCACATCGAAAATGCCCGTATCCTCGAGCTCGTAGGCATGCTCCAGGCGGTATAGATCAAAGTGAAACAGCGGAATACGACCTTGATCGTGAACGGCCATGAGGGCGAACGTAGGGCTCGTAACCATATGCCCATCGCCCAGCCCGCGCGAGACGCCCTTGGTAAAGTGAGTTTTGCCCACTCCCAGGCCACCGGTCAGGATGAGCACATCGCCGTCCTCAAGGCACGGTGCAATTAGCTCGCCAAAGTACTCCGTATCGGCAGCGCAAGTCGTTTTGTAAGTACCTACCCCCAGGCGCTCCAGGGACATATATGCTCCTTATTATTCCGAGGCGTCCTCTGGCGCGGGATGTCGCTCCAGATAGTCGCCCAGCATCTTAAAGTCTTCCTCCAGCAGCTCCTGCCACGCCGGATTGCGCAGCGCTGCTGCCGGATGGAACGTGGGCATTACCACAAAATGCCCCATCTGGTGGAACCTGCCGCGCAGCTTAGTAATGCCAATCTCGGTCTTTAGCACAAAGTGCGTCGCGGGGTTGCCGAGCGTCACAATAATATCGGGCCAGATGCTTCGAATCTGCTCACGCAAAAATGGCGAGCAAGCCAGCACTTCCTCGGGACGCGGATTGCGGTTTCCCGGCGGGCGGCACTTAAGCACGTTGGCAATGTAGACGTCTTCGCGTTTGAGCCCCGCCAGCGACAAAATGCCGTTGAGGTCCTCGCCTGCCGCCCCCACAAAGGGCTCGCCCTGCAAATCCTCATTGCGGCCCGGCGCCTCGCCAATAAACATCACGCGAGCGTGGGGGTTTCCCACGCCAAACACGATGTTATGGCGCGACTGGTAAAGCTGGCAAAGGTGACAATCGCCCAGAACGGCCTCGATCTCCTCGAGTGCGACCTCACGCGGCGCCTGATGGCTATGGCCGGGGATGTGCATGACGCCCATAGCGACTCCTACACGTAGACCTTGTCGAGACGCATACCAAAGCCGCAAGCGACCTCGTAGTTAATCGTGCCGCGTAGGCGCGCCATCTCGTCCATGGTAATCTCGGCATCTCCATCGCGGCCGACAATGATCATCTCGTCACCATGCTCGGCCTCGGGAATCTCATGCGCCGGGTTGGACTGAATGGCGACCATAAACTGGTCCATGCAGATATTGCCCACCTGACGCACACGCTCGCCGCGATACAGCACGTCCATACGATTGGAAAGCGTACGCGAAAGGCCATCGGCATAACCGATCGGAAGGGTGCAGATCTGAACGCGCGTGCGCGGTACGCGGTAGGTAAAGCCGTAGCCCACGCCCTCGCCCATCGCAGGATGCGCCACGCGCGTCACACGCGCGTGGACGCTCATGACGGGATCAAGCTGCATCACGCGACCACTCAGCTCACATGGCTGCAGACCATACAAACCGATGCCGGCACGAATCATGTCAAAGTGCATTGAAGAATCGAGCATCGAGGACGGCGTATTGGCACAATGCACGATACCGCATTCAAAACCTGCGTCCTTAATGGCCTGAACGGCCTCGGTAAAACGCTGGCACTGCAGCTTGTAGTCCCAACCCGAAGGTTCATCGGCCGTGGCAAAGTGCGTAAATACGCCGTCGCACTGGATGCCGCGATGGAAACTGATGCCGCGTACAAAGTCGAGCACCTGTGTGTAGTGAACACCGATACGATTCATGCCCGTCTCGATGGCAAGATGGTACTTGCCCACCTTGCCCGCCGCGACGGCGCATTCGCCATACGCAAGAGCAAAATCGGACGTATAGACCGAGGGCATGATATCGAATTCGAGCAATGCAGGAATAGCCTCGATAGGCGGCTCGCTTAGGATGAGGATGGGTTTCGTAATCCCGCCCTGTCGGAGCCCAACGCCCTCGTTAACCGTCGCCACGGCAAACATGTCGGCACCGGCCGAATACATGATCTTGGCACACTCAACAGCTCCATGACCATAAGCATCGGCCTTGACCACGCAGCACAGGCGCTGACGCGGATTCAACAAGTTCTTATAGGCCCTCGTGTTGCGACGGAGCGCCCCGCGGTCGATCTCGACCCAGGACCAGCGCGTCAAATCGGCTTTATTCATGATTAGTCATCCGACCCTTCGTCCATGATTCCCAGATCTTCGAGCGCATCCTTTGCCGCCAGCTCCATGGCAGGACCGATCAAGTCGATAAGATCGGTCGCGATGACGCTCTTCTCACCATACTCCGTCGCCGCGGCAAAACCGGCGTAGCTGTGAAGTGCGACGGCGTACGAATACAGCAACTCCCAACGATCCATCTCGTCGCGCATGGTGGCAAGCGTGCCGGCCAAAATACCCGCGAGAACATCACCCGAACCGGCAGTTGCCAGAGAAGCCGGACCCGAGAGTGGCAGCAGCACGCGCTCAACGCCACAGATAGCCGTCGTCGGCCCCTTGGCTATGACCACCAGATTGTCGGAGCCTGCAGCCCAGACAACCTTCTGCGCGGCCGCAATCGCGGTACCAAGGTCGTTCACCTCGTCACCGGCAACCAGGCGCGAAAGCTCACGATAGTGCGGCGTCATAACCAACGGCTGCTCGCGGCGATACATCTCGGGGTTACTATCAATACCGTCAATGGCAATCTTAGCAAGGCAGTTGAGTGCATCGGCGTCCAAAATTAGCGGTACATCAAGCTCGAGCAAGCCCGAAACCACCTGCATAGCGCCGGCAGACGTCGTCATACCGGGACCGCACAGCACGCAGCTGTACTTCTTTGCGATCTCGCACACCGTCATGCGCGCAGCGGCGCCAAAGGAGCCGCGGGAATCAGACGGAATAGCAAAGACCGGAATCGAAGGAAGTGCCATGCGAATGAGATTGGCGCAGGCGTCAGGAGCCGCGACTGCCACGTAACCAGCACCCGCGCGAGCTGCAGACTTGGCCGCCATAATGGCAGCACCAGGATATTGCGCAGATCCGGCGACAATAAGCACGGAGCCACGGGAATACTTATCGATATTCGATGGTAGCGGAGCAAAGTAATCAACTAAGTCACCGGGCTCGACAATCTCGGCGGCGTGGTCGACATCATCGATGACCTCGTCAAGACGGTCGTAAAGATTGCCGCAGATCAAATCGCCAGCATACTCAGGACCATCAGCGCTATACAGACCAATCTTGGGCGCAATCATCGTCACCGTGCGCTCGGCACGAATGCAGTCGTCATCAACAACGCCCGTCTCTGCATTCAGGCCCGAGGGGACATCAATGGATACGACACAATCGGCGCATTCATTGACCGTAGGAATCCAAATGGAGAACGGCGCACGCAGATTCCCGTGGAAACCGGTACCAAAAATGGCATCGACAACAACATCGGCCTTATCGATCAAAACCTCGAGTTCATCACGCGAGGGGCCGACGCAAACGTGCACATCGCGGCCGGCAGTACGACGAGCAACATGACGTGCCAGAGCAGCAGGAATCTCATCCGGTTCAACCGGAGAAACGATATCCACGTCCACACCCTTATGGCTCAGGATATCGGCGGCAACCCAACCGTCGCCGCCATTATTACCAAAACCGACCAAAACGAGAACCCGATCGGGATTGAGCTTCAAGACCTCGTTAGCGGCAAACTCACCCGCTAGCTCCATAAGCTCGGCCTTCGAAGTCCCTTCGCGTTCGATGATATCCTCGAGACGAACGACTTCCTCGGTACTCAAAACCGGTTTCATCTATGCTCCTAGCGTATCTTGCGAAGCATCGCCCAGGTGCTCCGTCAATGCTGAATTCTGCAGCTGCTCGAGCTCATCTAATACAGAGCGAGCCTCTTTAAATGTCTGCGCAACGCGTTTCTTGGTGCTCACCTTTTCATCTTTTGGCTTAGGCCGAGCATCTTCGGTAATCGCGATGGCATTCGCAACGGCCAAGTCTCCCGTAAGCGTAATGGAAAGAGCGACCTCAACAACGCCCAGTTCTTGAGCGATCTCGAGAGCACGGCCCGAAAGCAGCGCCTTCGGTTTGCCGAGTTTATCACGCGTTACCGAAACATCCTTGCGACCCACGCCTTGACTAAAACCCGTGCCGAGAGCTTTAAGCACCGCCTCGCGCGAAGCAAAGCGGCTCGCATAGTGAGCAGCGGGACGCGATGATGCATCGCAATACGCACGCTCTTCTTCGGTAAACACACGCCGAGCAAACGACGGCGTCTTTTCAAGAATTGATTTCATGCGGGAAATCTCGACGATATCAACGCCGATACCAGCTTCAGCCATGTTCACCTCCATATCGCACAGACTAAGTTATTGTAGCCCGTTCACAGAAGATGCGACAAACGAGGGTTATAAAACACAGCTACTATGTGAGACAAATTGCCCGAGATACAAAAAAGGGGGAGGCCGCGAGGCCTCCCCCTTCTTCAAGTCATCCGACGGCTCGGTGCCGTCCACCGGTCAGCGGCGCCCTGGCCTCCCACGGGCTGGCCCCGCAGTACTCTCGGCGCGATGGGGCTTAGCTTCCGGGTTCGGAACGGGACCGGGCGTGCCCCCCATGCTCTGGCCGCTGACCGGTGGGCGGCGCCCACCGTTACGGTGTCCGGTATCGCATACACGTGCCCTGGGGGCCGCATGGCGCATAGGAAAGACGACTCGGGGGCATCCTCGTGCCCGGACCGCGCGCATGAGCGCTGGGTCCCGCGGGCCGCGAGGTGCGGTTCCGGAAGAGCTCGGGCGATTA
>NZ_QSJB01000031.1:0-8532 GCF_003469285.1 Collinsella sp. AM31-2AC | reverse complement strand
GCTTGGAAGCAAGGCAGGGGCGATCCAGGCCGATTTGGGCGCCCTGCTCTCGGCGGCGCGGACGGCGAAGGTATTTAAGCCTCCTTGTTAGTCTCTTTGAGATATTCCCCGTCGCCCACGGGCTCTAACCACTCGTTGGAGGCCTCCTCGCCCGGAACCTCCAGCGCGAGATGGGAGAACCAGCTCTCGGGCGCGGCTCCGTGCCAATGTTTCACACCCGGGGCGATGTTGACCACATCGCCAGGGCGCAGCTCCTGTGCCTGTTTACCCCATTCCTGGTAGAACCCTCGACCAGCCACGCAGATGAGAATCTGTCCGCCGCCGTTTTTGGCGTGGTGCACGTGCCAGTTGTTGCGGCAGCCGGGCTCGAACGTCACGTTGTAGACGCCAACCTGCTCGGTTGATAGAGGCGCGAGGTAGCTTTGCCCGATAAAGTACTTCGCGAATGCGTCGTTGGGGGCACCGATGGGAAAGGCCATCTCGTTTTGGTGCTCGGCTTTTGCATCAGCGGCATCGTCATCCGCCCAGACCTCCTTCGCCATGCGAAAGGCCGCCCATGCCTTGGGCCACCCCGCGTAAAACGCGGCGTGGGTAAGGATTTCCGCTATCTCCGCCCTGGTTACACCGTTATTCTTTGCGGACATCAGATGGTATTGGAACGAGGAATCCGTCAGTCCCTGCGCCATCAGCGCCACCACCGTCACCACGCTGCGGTCTCGAAGGGAAAGCTCGCCCTCTCGGCTCCACACCTCGCCAAACAGCACATCGTCATTGAGCTGTGCGAATTTGGGGGCAAAGTCCCCTAGGGCATCTCTGCCTGCCGTCTGTTTAATTGCCATGATCGATCTCCCCCTGTCGATGGTTTAGGTGCAAATCTGTTTCCGCATTACGGAACACCCTTTGCAATCCCTGTTCTAATGACGAGAATGAAGGTAATACCTAAACCTGACTTTAGGTCAAGAAATGAATTCGAGATTGATTCGGAGGAGCCATGTACACAATCGGACAGGTGTCGGAGATGTTCGGCTTGCCCGCCTCAACGCTGCGCTATTACGACAAGCAGGGATTGTTCAGGCATTGGAGCGGACGTCCGGCATTCGGCAATTCGGCGATACGGAACTCGAGGCGCTTCGGGTCATCGAATGCCTCAAGAAAGCGGGGATGGAGATCAAGGACATCCGTCTATTCATGGAATGGTGCGCGGAGGGTCCATCGACATACCCCAAACGCAAGGCCATGTTCGAGGAGCGGAAGGCCCACATGGAGCTAGAGATCGCGAACATGAACCGCGCGCTGGACATGCTGAAGTACAAATGCTGGTTCTACGGGCAGCTGAATCAGGGCGAGAATGAGACTGAGCTGAGGGCCATGATTCCCGACGGTTTGCCAGAAGATATCAAAGAGGCCTACGAGAACGCTCACGCTCGGTAGTACCAAAAACGCCCTTTTTAAACTCAACCATTGTTTAAGATGTCACAACTCGGACAACAAGACTGGTTGCCCCGGTACGCAACGGGAGGGTCGACGCGGCTGGCATCGACCCTCCCATTTCCCGAACGGCATAAAGCTACTTGCTCACAACCGAGATGCGCTGGGCGACGTGGTTACCGGACTCGATCTCATCGACCATGGCAATCGCATAGTCAGCGTACGAGAGCGTTGACTCGCCGCGGCTGTTGAGCGTGAACTCCTCGCCCGCCAAGATATACTCACCGGTGCGCTCGCCGTCGGCCTGGAAGTCAGCAGCAGGGGAAATGAAGGTCCACTTGAGGCCGTCCGTTTCGCGAAGGTGAGCAAGGACTTTGCCGGCCGCGGCGGACAGCGGCTTCCAGTCATCGGGGAAGTCCGGGCCCATATCGACGGTGACCGTATGCTCGGGGTTGACGAACAGCGAGCCCGCGCCACCCACTATGAGCAGGCGCACATCGGTGCCGACCAGCACATTAGCCAAGTGGATGCCAGCGTCGGTGATACCGGGGATGGTCTCGGGCGTCCAGCCGCCCACGGCGTCCACCACGGCGTCGAATCCTTCGAGGTCTTCCGTCGTGAGCTCGAGTGCATCTTTGATGACGGAGTTCTGAGCGGCGGTCCTATTCTCGCCGCGCACGATGGCGGTCACGTCGAATCCGCGACGCACGGCCTCCTCAACGATGAGGCTGCCGGCCCTGCCGTTCGCTGCTACAACTGCGATTTTCTTGGTCATCATACTTTCCTTTCGGCCTGCGGCACTCGCCGCCGCTTTCCTTGCGGCTCATACGATACGCGTCAAAGGTATATAATGGAAAGTAGGCACATAAAAGTGCTGTAAGCACCAAAAGGAAACTAATGTAAATGACGTGCATGATTGCAGACGGAGGTTTCACGAATATGACAACACCGACTTTGGAGAACCTGCCTGCCTGCCCAGTGGAGACAACGCTTTTGCTCATCGGCAACAAGTGGCAGGTGCTCATCCTGCGCGAACTCTCGCTCAAAGGCACGATGCGCTTTAAGGAGCTGCAACGCTCGATCGGCAAGATTTCGCAGAAAGTTCTGACCAGCAACCTACGAACCATGGAGGAAACGGGGCTCGTTCATCGTGAAGCGTTCGCAGAGGTGCCCCCACGGGTGGAGTACTCGCTCACCGACCTGGGACAGACACTCAGACCCGTTCTTGACGCAATGAGAGCTTGGGGCGAGAACTACAAGGAGCAGCTCAGCGGCGGCGGGCTTCGATAAGTAGCTCCTACTGGTTACACGCCTACAGAAACCCCTCCGTCCTATCGCCATCACGGGAAACCCTCCTCCTTGGTTCTCGCCGCAAACGGCTTCGAGGCCGCGCTGGAGATCCCGGCACGGCTGGAGCCGCCCCGCGCGAGCAGCGGAAAGGGATACACGCCCTTTACCAAGGTAGATTGCTGCTTTCGCTTCCCGTTCCTTCCGCAGTATTCTCAAGGCGGATGCGCGGCCCGCGCTCTTGGCGCCTAGGGGGCGTCGCCGTCACATCGTTTCATTCGCGCCTCTCTTTAGCGTTGGCAAGACGTCGGTTCGTGCCGTTCGGGTGCACGCAGGTTTTGATAATGCGCGCCATCTCATCGATAGGCGTTTCGCAGCCGCTCCGAATCCAGTCCTGTACCACGGCAGAGAGCCCATGCACATAAAAACTGATGACGAAGGCCCGCTGCTCGCTGGGATAGCCAAAGCGCTCCAACACTGGGTCGATGATGTGCTTCGCTAGGGCCTCGAATCGCTCCTGAGCTTGCAGCGTATGCCCGTTTGCGAGCATCGCGCGATAGATGGAGCAGTTGTCTTGGACGAACTCGAGGTAGGGCCTCAGATACTCGTCGGTTACGAAAACGAGCTCATCGAGGGAAGCCGTACGGATAGCCCCGATCGTGTCTGCGGCGCTTTGTTCAAAGCGCTCGAAGAACTTGGTGTTCACATGCTCCGAACGCTCCTTCACGAGGTCAGGGACACCCTGGCAGTGAAGGTAGAACGTAGAGCGCCCCACCCCGGCCTTCTTGCAAATCTCCTTAACGGTTATGAACTCCGCGCCCTTGTTCTGCAGCAAGTCGAGCAAAGCCTCGTCCATAAGCTGCGCCGTCGTAAAGTATCTGCTCTGCTGCCTGTTCACCCAAGCCTGCCTCTCCCTGATGCCAAAAGCTATTCGCCGGCAATTCCCTTGGCAAGCTCCATTATCTCAAAGGCGTATTTCTTCTTAGAGGTTTCCAGAATCCAGCGATACAGAACAAGGTTCACGCTTGCGCCTGCGATACCCAAGATACCAAGGACGATTCCGAGCACAAACAACGTGCCCTCGCCAGGTCCCAGCACACCCATGGTCAGGCACATGCCCACACCCAACAACAGCGAGGAAGCGATGCCAAAGCTGTAGGCGAAGACGTTCGCGGGGCGCTTTGCTTTGGCATCGAGCTTCTTGAGCGCGGTGAGCTTGGAGGCGCTTTTGGGCGCGTATTGCTTGGCGATCGATTCCGCGCAGATCTTGTCGGTGTCCATGTTTTCTTCCTTTTCTCTATGGCTTGTTCGACAACCCAAGAATAGGAAGAACGTGCAGGCGATTGAAGAACACAAACGGGACGTTGTGTCCATGTTCGGCTCGGGCCGGTACTGAACGGTCTCTCGCAGAGCGCGTCGGTTGTTCATTGCGAGTCGCCGATGGGACTTTCAGATGATGAATCGGCCCGATCTGAATTCTGGCTTGAAGTGGGGTGATTCGACGGATTCCCAAAGTGCGCCTTGGTATACCTCCGGGATTCTTTGGCCTCGATGACCTTTCCAACCGCACTTCCAAGTCATCGCGGCGTGCTCGTTAGATCCTTCGGCCGCTCCGCCTGCATTTGGCGTGGCGACTGGGGAGGAGGTTGCGTCGACGAATATGCTCAGGTCTCGTCCCAATAAAATTCCGCTAGATAGAATCAGAACCACCCTTAAAAAGGGTGGTTTGCCCTTAGGGTATAACCCACGGGCCCCGGGCTCGCGTCTAAAGGCGCGGGCCCGGACTTCGTCCAGGCCTAGTGCATCTTGACCCGTGGCGCGCCGGTCGAACCGGCGGCATCACCCCCTCTTGAAGGGGTCCCCGTACTCCTTCACGCTCAGCTTGTCCAGCGCGATGTCGTGGGACTCCTGCTCCCTGATGTACTTGGCGATCGTCGCCTCGTCCGGGCCGACGGTGGACACGTAGTGGCCCTCCGCCCAGAACTTCCTGTTGCCGAACTTGTACTTGAGGTTGGCGTGCCTGTCGAATACCATCAGCGAGCTCTTCCCCCTCAGGTAGCCCATCACGCTCGCGACGCTGTACTTCGGCGGTATCGCCAGCAGCACGTGCACGTGGTCGGGCATCAGGTGCCCCTCGATTATCTCGATCCCCTTGTACTCGCACAGCTTCCTGAGGATCTCCCCTATGTCGCCCCTGATTTGGTTGTAGATCACTTTGCGCCTATACTTCGGCGTGAACACGATGTGGTACTTGCACATCCACTTCGTGTGGGAAAGGCCGTAGGCCTTCTGGGCCATGGCGACCACCCCTTCGACTCGAATTCTTTACGGCCTGAACAATCGTCAATATCGGTCGGAGGGGTGGCTTTGTAAAGCCCCTGGTACGCTACTGTTGCCAGCGTGGCTTAGCGGACTGGCGAATCCCGCCCCGTGCGCGTCATCATCCAATCAAATGCCCTGGCAAGCAGCAGCACCGCCAATCACACTACGTTCTTACGGTGCCCTCTGCGATAATATTAGCGAATTGTGTTTTCACCTCGCAGCTACGGAGACATTAGATGATTACGCTGGACAATCTTCGCGACGCACTTAGGGCTCTGTGCTACGAGCCGTCGGGCGACGGCACCGTTTATCAGAAATCCTGGGAAGAGACCAGCGCACAAATCACGGTCGATTTTTCCAAGAAACGCATCGGCTACCCGAAAGACCTGGGGTTCAAGGTCAACAAAGACACAACTTGTAACTTCTCCGATAACGAGAACTTCGTCGTACTCGCCTGCGTAACCATGCTCCTCGACAAAGGATATCGCCCCGAATCACTCGAGCTGGAGCGCGAATGGGCCCTTGGGCACGAACAAAAGAGCGGCCGCGCTGATATCTGCATTAATGACGAGAGGGGCGACACACTCGCAATCGTCGAATGCAAGACCCCTGGAACCGAATTCAAAAACGAATTCAAGAACATGCAGTCAGACGGAGGGCAACTCCTCTCCTATTGGCAACAAGAGCGCGCGACTCGCTGGTTGGTACTCTTTGCATGCGATTTCATCAACAACGAAATTGTGCCAGACCAGGTTTCAATTAACTGCAGCGATGACGAGAACTTCATCGCGCTCGCCAAACGCGATGACACCATTGCGCTCTACCGCGACGCCCATACAGTGGAACAGCTCCATCAAGTTTGGACGGAAACGTACAACCAACAAGTCGAGGGAAACATCCTCTTTGGCGATAGGTCGACGGCATACCACCCGATGGTTCCTCCCCTTCTCAAGAAGGACCTTGTCGACTTCAGGGCCGAAGACAGCATCGTCAACCGCTTCGAGGAAATCCTCCGCCACAACAACGTCTCCGATAAAGAGAACGCCTTCAATCGCCTTATTGCGCTCTTTATCGCGAAGCTCCAAGACGAGCTCTCGAAAATGCCAACCCAGGAGATTGAGTTCCAATACCGCCAAGGACGCGACACCTACGAAACGCTCCAGGACAGACTCCAGAGACTCCACTCAGACGGCATGAGAAAGCTCATGCGGGAAGAGGTCCTGTACGTTCCCAACAACTACGCCGAAAACCTCATAAGCAACTATACGGGCCAGCACCGCAAGCAGCTCATCGAGGAGCTGAACGGCACGCTGCGCAAGCTTAAATTCTATACCAACAATGACTTTGCGTTCAAAGACGTCCACAACGAGGAACTCTTTCTTCAGAACGGCAAGGTACTCGTAGAGACGGTGCAACTTCTACAGCCGTATCGCATCGTAGGAACTCAAGACATTCAATTCTTGGGCGACCTCTTCGAACAGCTCCTTAATCAGGGCTTTAAGCAAAACGAGGGCCAATTCTTCACACCTGTGCCCATCACCCGTTTTATTTGGAAGTCACTCCCACTCGACAGCATCGTGCAGGACGAGGCTGGTGCCGTGCACTATCCACGCGTTATCGATTACGCCTGTGGCGCGGGGCACTTTCTCACAGAAGGGTTCGAAGAAATCTCCGACGCCGCATGCCAATATGATCCGACCATAGAGGATGACCTCGGAGACGCCGACTGGGTCAGAGACAATCTCGTCGGCATCGAGAAGGACTATCGACTCGCTCGCGTTTCCAAGGTCTCGTTCTACATGCATGGCGCAGGGCAGGGCAACGTGGTCTTCGGCGACGGACTTGAAAATTATCCCGACAAGGGAATCGACAGCCGAACCGACAGGGGACGCTTCGACATTCTTGTCGCCAATCCCCCGTACTCTGTCGCGGCCTTCAAACCGCATCTCAAGCTTCACAACAACGAACTCAAAGTGCTGGAAACCATCAGCGATAGCGGCTCGGAAATCGAGACCCTCTTTGTCGAGCGTGCGGCACAGCTTGTTCGGCCCGGAGGCTACGCCGCCATTGTCCTCCCCACCTCGATCCTCGACAAGAGCACGAGCTCGAGTTTCATGGCCGCACGCGATGTGCTTTTGAGCTCCTTCGAGATCGTCTCCATCGCCAGGTTTGGATCAGGCACATTCGCGGCCACAGGAACAAACGTCGCAATTATGTTCCTACGTCGCTTTGACGAGATCCCGCCCCGCAATGCGAACGCACTTGATTTCGTTGACGCTGTTTTTGAGCGCAGGAAGCTCACTGGTTGGAAAGACGAAAGCGCTTTCAACGCTTATCTCGACACAATTAATGTAGACGGAGATACTTACCGGGCTTTTCTCGCAGGAGAGGCTGGCTGGAACGAATGGGCAAACACTCGCCACTTCAACGTTTATTGCCATCTTTTCGAATCATCGAAGGAGCTCAAGACCCTTCGAAAGAGCAAGACTTGGAAGGCGGCCGACAAGAACTCACAGCTCAAAGCAGAGAACGAGCTGTTCTATCGCTATGCGCACAAGGAAGAGCGCAAACGCCTGCGCGTTTGGGGTCTCGTCTGCGGCGAACAGACGCTCATCATCAACTCACCTAACACGACCAAGGAAATCGCCTCTTTCCTTGGCTACAAATGGAGCAATCGCAAAGGCAACGAGGGGATACAGCCCATCGATGGTGAGGGCGTGCTCTATTCGGACGACGAATCGGACGACACGAACTCGCTAAGCGGCATCATCAGAGCATGGTTCTCCGGCGAGCAGGTTGAGCCCGGCGACCTTACCCAGTACTACTACTATGCCAAGACCGCCGATTTCATCGACTTTGATGCCGAGAAGTTCGACGAGACTCTTACGATTCCCCGCTCTTTCTACAAGCCCCGCTCGTTCGCCCAGGGCACCGTAGTCAAGACGCTTAGAGACATCACATCCTACGTTACCAACAGCGTGGCCCAGAGTTCCATCACCACCGACACTTACGTAACAACGGAGAACATGGTCAAGGATCGTGGCGGCATAACCGCCTATAGCGGAGAGCTTCCGGCAAGTGCTGGCACCGCATACAAGAAGGGAGACACGCTCGTCTCCAATATTCGCCCCTATCTGCAGAAGATTTGGCTCGCAGACCGCGATGGGGCGTGCTCCAAGGACGTTTTGGTATTCCGAAGCATAAATACCGACAGCCTATTGCCCGAGTTCCTCCATCTGCTCCTGTGGCAGAAGGACTTCTTCGACTACGATATGTCCACCTTCACGGGAACCGGCAGGCCTCGCGGAGACAAGAATGAGCTGCTCAAATACCCCATCCCAGTCCCGACGCTCTCCGAGCAGAGAGCCCTCATCGACGGTTTCAATCGCTTAACAGATGAAATCAATAGCAAAAGACAGCAAATCGCCGCTCTCAAGGAGAGCGTCAAATCACGGTTTGTCGAGATGTTTAGAACCAAGACGCACGCATCATGGC
>NZ_QSJB01000030.1:0-8797 GCF_003469285.1 Collinsella sp. AM31-2AC | reverse complement strand
GGGCCGTGTTCCGCTATGCGGTTGTCAATTTGCGAAAGAAATTATGCGTCACCTTACCACCTCAGGGAGCCGAATCTGGATTAGGTGTTAAAGCAAATATATATTGGAAGGTAAGACTGATATATTCTCGTCAACGTCTTTAATGAGCAACCTTTGCTCTAGAAGAAGTTTATGCATGAGATTCTTTCCATGGTCTTTATTGTCGAGTGTGCTTCCATACTCATACAGAAGATGCGATATGCGTGAGTACAGATCTTCTCGAATTGCCTGCTCATCAACTGTTTTATCTGACTTGTTTGGATATTTTTTGTATAGAAATACAAGCTTAGTAACTCCACCGTATAGATTGACGGTGTCAAAAATCGATTGGAAGTAGGAATAGTCAGCCCGAGAAAGCGAGTGTCCGAATATCTTGATGAAACGGGTATTGCTGTCGCAGAGTTTTGCAGTTTCGCTTTCGTATGGCACTAATGACATAAGCCTATAGCCTATATGTTTTTGTAAACGGCACCGCCGGATGGTCTTCAGCGACGTCTTTTCCGTCAATGCCAAATATTGTGTCCGTTTTGTCCAGTGAGCCATGAATATTCCGGGCAGCAACAATTCCCAGCTGCTGATCTTCCGATTTTAATGGGGTTGTATAGTTAAAGTTTAAGATAGATGTTTCATAGTTCTTTTGCTGGGCCTTATTAATGCAGGCATTGCGAATGGCTGCATAATACTCCACAGCCTTTTCCCTGTATTTATTGTTATTATCGACTTGTTTTTCTAGATAGCTCGCAAAGATGTGCTCGTAATCTTTTAGTGAGGTTAGAAGGAAATGGGTGAGCTCATCCTGGGAAACGTTTTCCTTACCCAGACTAGTTGAAACGTAATTGTATACGGCGTTATCTAGATGTTCAGAACGATTTGGTTTTGACGGATCAATTGTCCACACCAGTTGCTCATACATGTGGTTCAATCTTGAACCCAAGTCGTCATCATGGAACACATACGCTGAAATAAGGCTTTCTATATTACACCACAATGGGTCGTTTTCACCGATTTCAGAAAGAATGACATCCCAGACATTTCTTTCGTCCTTAGGGATCGATTCAATTGAGCATGCTGCGTTCATCCTATTGCGATAAAAATCTGAGAACTTTGACTTCAGTCCGCAGGTCAAGTCGAATCCATTTCCAAGAATTATTAGTTGGTGCATTATTTAAATCCTTCAATCGTAGTGAACTCCGTGAATAGCTTCTCAACTATTTACCCGATTACTAAGGTGTTGCTACAACGGTATCCAACTTGCGAGGACACGACATGGGGCGTCATTGAGGAAAGGTTTTGGTAACTTGATATTGTCAATTTCCCTGTGCTGCTAATTTTGGAATCAGCGGTCGGCATATTTGCCTAACGTGAATCTTCCTTTCACCGACTGGCAAAACGATTTACACCTAATTTCTGGTGATGCTCACGGGTATTTCCTTTGTTTGTGCTTTGATCTCGCTACACTAATAACCGCTGCTACCAGGTAGTTTTCTGGTGCAGTTTCCATTGGCTCTTGCGAAGATCGGAGCGGTTATGTTTGCTGCCGCGTTCCACACTAGCCGTCACTACATCCTGTTTACTGCCATGGCCTGCCTATGCGTTTTGCTGGGCGGGCCTTCTTATGCCGCGGGCGCGGACAGCCTGTTCATTGCGGGCGCCATGTACTACGAGCCGGGCGCGTCGGGCCCCGGGTGGGCCTGGACCGATGCCGACCACCTGGAGCTTAACGGCTACACGGGCGAGGCCATCGGCGCCGACGACGACCTGGTGGTGACGCTGACCGGGCAGAACACCGTTGTCGAGACGAGCGCGCCCGACGTGGACATCTCGCGTTGCGGCATGGAGGTGTGGGGCGATCTGACGCTCCGCAGGACCGGGTCGCTGGTGGCCACGGGCTCGCAGTGCGGGATCTACGTGTCGGGGACGCTCGCGGTGGACGGCTGCAAGGTTGACGCGCGGGCCGACGGCGCCGGCATCGCGGACGCGCGGGTGGCCGGCGTGATCGCGGACGGTCTTGCCGTTCGCGGCGGTGGGCGCGTTGTCGTCGCGGGCGCGGGCTCCGGGGCGGGCGTGCGCGCCTATGGCGTGTGTCTGCTGGACGGGGTTGCTGGCGGTGGCACGGCTGGGCAGCTTGCCGTCGATGCGTCCTGGCTGGATGCGTCGGGCGCCGACGGCGGCGTCGCCTGCCTGGGCGGGTCGCTTGCATCCGCGCGCTTTGTGGCGCCTGCGGGCGGGGCCTTTGGCGCAGGCGGCGTGGTGGATGCCGACGGGTCCGTGGCAGCGCATGTAGCGATCGAGCCCGAGAGGGAAACCTTGCCAGCGGGGGAGAGCGGTGCGCATGACGTTCCGGGTGATGGTATCCGTGAGTCTAGTACCGGCGCTGATCCTGCTGTCGAGCAGCCCGGGGCCACGCCAGCAGCAGGTCCCGCGGTAAAGCCCTCGGCTATTGCGACCAAGACAAAAACGACGACCGTGACAACGGTCAAGACCACGACGTCCGCGCCTTCGGTGCCTAAGGCCACGGCCGCAATCGCGAGCCTGCCCACGCTCCCCAAGACTGTCGACAACAACTGGACTGTGCTTTCCTCGCTTCTTTTCCTGTTGGGAACGGTATTCCTCGTCACCGCACGTCTCTGCTGAGACATTCATTTTTCGGAAGTGCGGGGAAAAATCGAAACTCGTCGACCACAACCCGTTTCTGCCATCAAAACCGCATGTCGCGAAGGTACAAAACTGGGCATGCTCGGCAGTTCTCGGATTTTCCACGCACTTCCGGAATTATGTCCCATTGGAGGCTCAAGAACGAGCGTGGACTGCTATTGCGAGCAATGCCACATGTTAAGTAAGGAAGCTAATTTCATTCTGCATATAGCTCGCAAAATGATTACCAATTGTTTGCTTAGGATCTATAATGTTTAGAGGGAAATGTAATTTCTACAAAACGGAGTTTCCATGCTTCTTGAATTCAGTATAGAGAACTACAAGTCGTTCGCGGATAGGGCCACTTTCTCAATGGAGGCGGCCCCTAAGCAGAAGGGGTTGGACTACAGCCTCCACGTACAAAAGGTCGGCAGGAAGGCCTATAAGGGTCTCTCGTCCGCAGTCGTCTACGGCCCCAACGCAGCGGGTAAAACGGCGATAATCGGAGCTCTGGACACGTTGAAGCACATCGTGCTTCGCGGCAACGTTCGCGATGCCGAGACCATGACGTCCCCCGACCGCGCGGCGTTCGACCTGTCGTTCATCCCCAACAGTGGCCTCGCCGACCCCAAGCCCGTGTCCTTCGGAATCCGCTTCTTCGAGGGAGGGGACCTGTTCGAGTATGACCTGAAGGTAGACCTGGGTGCCTTTATGGACTTGTCGTACGACAGGGCGATCGTGCGCGAGTCGCTGCTGGTGAACGAGAAGGTCGTTTTTGACCGATACTTGGAGACAGTTAACCTCGGCGATTTGGACTCTGGAATGCTTGCAGAACAGCTTTCCGACGCGTTTCGGGAGAACAAAGCGGCTGCGATTAAATTCATATCTGGCTTCAGCCGAGACGAGCTGTTCCTGACCAACGGCTTCAGGCAGATTGTCAGCCCCAGGCTCAGCGCGCGCGTCACCGGGTGGTTCGACCGTGGGCTCACTGTCGTGTACCGTGCCGACAGACTAAAAACGGTGCAGGGGGCGGGGCTCCCGGACAAGGCCGTCTACATCAACGAGACGATTAACGCCGCCGCCAAAGAGTTCGGCGTCAGCTCCAATGCGCTGGGCTTTGTGGTGCCTGAGGGCGAGAGCACGCCCAGGCTTAGCTCGATCTTTGCCGACGCCGAGGGCAACCTGGTGCGCGCGGTGCCCGCTGAGGACTACGAGTCTTATGGAACGGTGCGTTTTGTCAACTTGTTCCCGCTGGTTGCACAAGCCATCGCAACGGGAGGAACGTTGGTGGTGGACGAGTTCGATGCGTCCATCCATCCCATGGCGCTCATGAGCATTGTGAACGTGTTCCATAATGACGACATTAACAGGCACGGCGCCCAGCTGGTCTTCAACACCCACAACCCGGTGTTCCTCAACGGCAATGTGTTTCGCCGTGATGAGATCAAATTCGTGGAGCGCGATCGAGAGACGGGCGGCAGCACCTGCTATGCGCTGTCCGACTTCGGCACCTCGGGGCCGTCCGGCGTGCGTAAAGGGGACGACTACATGAAGAACTACTTTATAAGCCGCTACGGTGCCATCGAGGACATCGACTTTTCCCCAGTGTTCGAGGAGCTGATGGGGGATGACGCCGATGGCAAGTAGGAGGCAGGCGGACAAGTACTGGTTCTCCGTGGAGGGCGAGACCGAGAAGTGGTACCTTGAGTGGCTCCGTGACGTCGTCAACGCCGACCCGCGGGCGACGAGGAGGGTTGCCTTCGACGTTAAGGTCGAGAAGAACCCGCTCAAGCGTGCGAAGAGTCTAAACGTCGTTGGGAAGGCCGATGTCTGGCATGTCTTTGACCTGGAGGACGAGAGCGAACTGCACGTAAGGCAGACCCAGGACACGCTTAAGCGAATGCGCGACGCGGGCAAGCTCGGCCGCGGCGTCAAGTACATGAACGCGTACTCGAACTTCACTTTTGAACTGTGGATCCTGCTGCACAAGCTCGACATGCGCGCCCCGCTCAACCACAGGACTGGGTACCTGAGGCTCGTGAACAGGGAGTTCGGCGAGAGCTATCAGGACCTCGATGAGTACAAGCACGAGGACAACTTCAAGAGAGCGCTCGGACAGCTAACGATTGATGACGTCGTGGCGGCGGTCGCACGTGCCAAGAGGATAGCGGAGGCCAACGAGGCTGACGGACACCGCTTCGCCGAGCACTGCACGTATCGCTACTGCCTGGACAACCCCGCGACGGATCTTTGGATAGCGGTCGAGAAGGTACTTAAGGGCGCCGGTATTATCGGTAAGTAGAATTAAGGCATGGTTCCGCTTGCCGACATGTCTACGCCGTTTCCCGCATACTGCTCCGCTGCGATGTCCGCGAGGCATATCTGTTTGTCTCTTTCGTATCGATCGCTTTGATGCCCCTTGTTGGCGCTTTTCCTGCTGGGAATAGGGCTTTTGGTGTTGAACGCCGCTACTGAAACGCCCAAACTTCGAAAGTGCGGGGAAAAATCGGAATCTACCGACCACAACCCGTTTTCTGTCAACAAAACCGCAGGTCGCGCCGGGGTAATTCCGGTGTCTGGTCGGCAAATCTCGATTTTACCCTCACTTCCGAAATCGCCGCCCATTAAAGGCCAATCAACGAGCGGCGATTGTCTCCCGCACCAGTCAGCCGGTAAAATTCTGTCCATGATTACGCTTACCGACATATCCTCTGTCGTCTGTCACGTGCTGCCCCGCTACGACGTCCGCGAAGCATATCTGTTTGGTTCGTTTACTCGCCGCGAGCAAACGTCCGATAGCGATATCGATTTGCGACTCGTTTGCGGCCACACCATGACGTTCGGCGCGTTATATGAGCTCTCCCTTGAGCTCGAGGAGGAACTCGGTCGAAAGGTTGATATCGTCACCAACCCACCCGACAACATGCGTCCCGCCTTCCGCAAAAACATCGAGTAGGATGAGGTGCGCCTCTATCAAGCGGCGTAAACGGGACAGGGTCTACCTAGCCCGCATTGGGGAGTGGGACTCCGATGAGCGCTGGGAAGGGGCAGCGTAGCTGCCGTATGTCCTTAGGCACACCCTTACAGATTGGCACCGCTTAGATACCCTGCCGGGCCTGGGGCCCTACAATAGGCGTAGGATACTTTGCACGTCGAACGAGGTGGTTGTATGACGGCAAATCAAGCATTTGCGGTTTCCGGCAGGGAAGAGCGCCCGGTCGACTTTGGATTTGACCACTCCGACTGTTTCTTACCTGCGGTTAAATGGTTCAACTTCGAAGGTTTTTCTGCCGACGATCTTAGCTTTTTAACAGAGTCCGTCAGGGCAAACGCCCCATTTATCTTTGAGCTCGCCGAACGCCAAAAAGCCGGACCGGCGGTGGCATAATGCCTGAATTTTGCCGCATGCTTCCGAATTTGGCGAGTCTTAGAAGCCAGTATTGAACTCAAACTCGGTTCCATACACTTTCTTGCTCTTTGAATATAAGTATCGCCCTAGCGATAGCGTGCTATACTATCGCTAGGGCGATACCTATTAGGAGACTCACGTGGAACTGTGGCATGGTTCTCAGAAGATCATTGAGACTCCCCAGATTGGCCTGGGGAAAGTCCATAACGACTATGGACAGGGATTCTATTGCACAGAGAGCCTCAACCTTGCAAGGGAATGGGCATGCTCTAGGGACGCAGACGGCTTTGCAAATCGATATGAACTCGACATGGCCGATCTCAAGGTACTCGACCTGCTATCGCCGCAATATTCAGTTCTGCATTGGATAGCGTTGCTTGTAGAGCATCGTTCATTCCGAAAGGACACCGCCGTCGCTGTGGGGGCATGCGAATACCTTCGCGATCATTTTTTGCCAGATGCTAACGCTTACGATGTGATTAGAGGATGGCGTGCGGATGACTCGTACTTCAGCTATGCCAGGGCGTTTGTAAACAATACGATCACCATTGACCAGCTCGGTCGAGCTATGAGGCTCGGTAACCCTGGAGAACAGATTGTGCTCAAAAGCGAGCGCGCGTTTAAGAGCATTCGTTTTGCTGGATTTGAGCGTGCGCCACAAGCTCTATATGGCCCATTGGCCAAGGATCGAGATGAGTTGGCAAGGGCGCAGTATCGGGAATTGCTTACCGAAAACCCGTTTGAGGGAATTCGTATCGTCGATATCGTTCGAGAGGGGATGACAGAAAATGACCCACGCCTACAGTGACATGTATCTCGAGGATGCCATGAGAACGCTGGGCGAGGCAGTCGATTTCGCCCTCTGCGACCAAGGGCTGAGTCCTGTCGAACTAACGACAATCCTATTGAATTCTCTCGAGATGAGGCAATTCGAGCGTGGTGTGGCGCGCGTTGTCTGCGGCATGTCGGGTGACGAACTTGCGCGTGAAATAATTGCCAGTGCAGGACTGAAACCCGCAGAATGTAGGGAGAGCTATCCGCTTGATCGTTCCTCGCAATACTGGGCGGGCTGGGTTTTGGCTTATTCGCAATGGGCGAGCAGCTTGAACTTTAACGAGCTCTTTGAAGTCGCCCCGCTTGATTGGATTATCGGTTCGTATTCCCCGCTTCACGAGGCGTCGGAAGATACATTCGCAGAGATTGTCATCGATAAATGGAACAAAGCCCAGGCAGACAAAAAGGGCCTCAAAGCGGCACGAAAGGCGGCCGGCCTAACGCAAAAACAGCTGGCCGCCCAATCGGGGGTTAAACTTCGCGCTATACAGCTCTACGAACAGAATCAGCTGGATTTACGCCGCGCCTCGGTCTCTTCGGCATTGGCGCTCGCAAACACCCTAAGCTGCGCCATCGAAGACCTCGTCTGGCAACCGATCGCCCTGGAGTACGACTCGCGGGCTATTCCGTCCGAAAGGCTATAGAGGAGGCAGACATGCCTTGGAACTACGTTCAACAAGATGACGGAGTTGATTGCGTTGCTCAAGAAGATCATTCATCTGCGCTCGAGGTAAATTCAGCATCTCCGAATTTGCTCGACGGCGTCACGCCAATCGACGAAGCTATTCGGCAGACCATAGCGGGCATGCCCAACGCGCTCAGGCTCTTGGAGAACTCATGATGGCGGCTATGCAGCGGAGCGCTCATCCGTTCGCGCCGCTCGTGCTCGATGATACCGGTTCGCTCGAAGCTATGGCCGCGGCCGCGATGCGCCTACACAGCACGCTGATGACGGTCGGGCGCTGCTATACAACCGACGCCACAGGCGACCGGGCCGCGCTTGAGCTTGGACGCGTCGAGTCCGTACTTGCGGGTGCGTTCTGTACAGTATTCGGTCAATCGCCGGCCGATCGCTTCGCAGACATCTTTGACCAGGTCACCTACGTGGCAGAGCACATGGTCAAGGACCACATCTTTGAGGACGGTAACAAACGTACCAGCCTTATCTACGCATTGTCCGTCTTAAGGTTCGCAGGCACTCCGGTCGTGCTGTCCGACAGCCCCGAGCCCAAAGACAACCAGTACTACGCCTGGATCCAGGACCTCGTATCCGGAAGCCGTACGACCAGCGGGCTCGCCGAGGAGCTGCGCCGCGGTTGCATTGCGGGCATAGGCGACCCGTCGCACGTATAGAATCAAAGCATCTGCACGCCGGTTATTGAATTGATTGGACACCACATGGAGATCCCCAGCGCCCCGTGCAGCCGCCCCGAGACCTCGTGGATCAAGCGATAAAGGGTGGTTGAGCTGCTGGTTTGCTGGGCGCCTTGTTTGTGATGGAACGGCATGTGCCCACGAATTTAAAATCGAGGGCAAAAAGTTGTTGGTAAACCACGCGAGGCTATGATAGTATCTCTTTTGCCGAAAGGCGACGGGCGATTGGCTCAGGGGTAGAGCATATCCTTCACACGGATGGGGTCACAAGTTCGAATCTTGTATCGCCCACCATCTAAAGCGCAGGTCAGAGGTGTTAAGCTTCTGGCCTTTTTCTTTTTGACACCAAGGGTGACACCAAAACTGACACCAAAAAAATAATCGTAGTCGTCTAAGGCGTCATTTTTTTCGCAACCTTTTTTGCTGACGTCATTGCACGTTTTGCATAAAACGCATGCGTAATTTCAGGTTGATTTTCAATCTCAACGCAACAGCCTGAACGGGCCC
>NZ_QSJB01000003.1:149542-158229 GCF_003469285.1 Collinsella sp. AM31-2AC | reverse complement strand
GGCCGTGTTCCGCTATGCGGTTGTCAATTTGCGAAAGAAATTATGCGTCACCACATTTTCGACGCAATCTGCGTAACAAAAGGAGTAAGAAATGAGCGACTCTGTTTCAAAATTACTGATAGAGAAATGCGGAGTGGCATTCTTTCTCGTTGTAATACTCGCTCTTGCAATAATCGCAATCTTACATTTTGGCGTTAAATTCGATATCAACGAATTTATTGAAAGCCGCAAAAAACGACACCGAAAGTTAGCACAGAGCTACTGCCCACATATGGATTTAATACCTCGTCGCGATAATAGCTTTCAAGTTAATTCGCTCTTTTACACGCCGTTCGGAACGCCGAACTGGTTTTGCTCTCGATGCGGAGCAGTATTACCTTACGAGCCCGATCAAGAGAAAATAAAAGCTAAAGCAACTTATTATCTCAATCATCCAAAGGCTTACAAAAAGGCGATGAGGAAATACAACAAGCATGCCAAAAAATCTCTCTAGATGATAACTAATGCTCGTATAAAAAATGGCGGCGTCAACATTGGTAACTGGATACACAAAGCGTCTCTTGTCATATCAATCTGATGTTATGGGCACGAGCTCCAGAGACATCGTGTCGCGACGGGAAGAAGACACATCGTTATTACCTGATGATTGGAATTGGCCGATATCGATTAAGTATTTATGGCTATGAATGATCTGGCGTTAAAACTATCGTCTACCGAGCACTCAAGCGTTTAATCTTCCTGTAAATCTTAGCCTCATCGGTGGCAATCGGATCATTTGGAAACGCCTTTTGGGCTCTTGCCGCGTAGGAAAGAAAGTTTCCGTAGCGGAAAAATACAGAAGAGTCGGCGTCAGCCGATAGGCACAACCTTCTCCCCTTAATACCAAGCGGTGAATAATGTTGATACAGAGCGGAGACGCGCTTTTTTGATGCGTGTCTCCCCTCTCCCTCATTAGAACGCGCAATCGCAGTGGCCGCCTCACGGAGACGTTTGTGGTACTTTCCAACCGTAGACTGTCGAAGTCTTACAATGCGCCCGTCAAAGTCAAACCCCAGGAAACTGACTTTCTGCGCCGGATGTGCACCGGAATACGAAAGAACCTCACCCGCGCAAACGCTTTCAAAATCAAGCTGAGCAACTCCGTCGCCATCAACCCGGAACGACTTGGTTTTCTCAGGCTGCAGTTTAACGGAATCAACATCGGCCATTAGATTGATGGCCTCTACAAGTGCATCAAAGCCAGATTTTGGAACGGCAATAATAAAGTCATCGCAATAACGAAGATACAAGCCGCCAACCTGTTCAACGGCAAGCCTGACTTTCATGTCGATATTGGCCATATAGATGTTAGCGAGCACTCCGCTTGCGGCAAGACCCTGAGGAATTCCCAGCCCAATACCCGTTCGCTTCCACGGTCTGGTGATGACCTTACTTTTGTTTGCAAGAAACTCCGCCTTTGGCAAGATAACATCCAGCTTATTAAGTTCGCGAATAGACTTGGACCGAAGCTCGATAGCTGCATCGCTGATCATTTTCTCCGGAGTAGGATCGATTGCCGGCCACGGCAATTCATGTCGAGTAGCCAAATCAGCAATAGGCCAGCACGAATAGCGGAGAATATTTTTAATGACTTGATAGTGATCGTCCGGTAAGCGTCCACTGGGAAACAACGAACGCAACGACGTCATTAGATGAGCATGATTTAAGTTGTCGAAGAAGCTCTCGAAATCACCCGTAAGCACAAAAGCCGAATCTTGCTCGCGTATATAATCGAAAACCTTTTTAGCTGAGGAAATATTGCTACCAGCAGTTACGGCGCCGTCTGATGAAAGCGAAGAGCGGTACGCTACGGCAACCTCATCAAACTCTTCGGCAATAGCCTTCTTGTTATATAAGTCCGACCACAGATAAGAGTAGTACTGGAAGACGCGGTGATCGAAATGCGAGGCATAAGCGATATTACGAACCTTGCAGCTTCGCTTGCCTCCACGATACCGAACAGTAATGATCTCGTTGGAAATTAAAGGGTAGAACGCGTGATTGGAAACGTACTCTGAATCTAAAATCTTGGCCTGAACTTCGGCAAAAGAGACCCTATGATCGAAATGGGCATATGAACTTTTGGAACTATATCGAGGAATACGAGTGATATCGAACTCGACCAAAATACACCCAAATAAATCAACCTGTCCGGATCAACAAGCGGCGGCTAACCCTCCCCGGACAGGCTAATCAAAGGCGCAGCAAGTGCAACCAACGCTTTCGCGGCCACCTAAAACAATGCTTGCCTATGCGATACTAGACGAAAGCGAGGAATTGGTACTTATGACCATCGAGGCTCTTATCCAGCTAGCAGCAGGCAACGCTGGTGTCAATGTTGCGAACGTCGGAATTTCGTCGTTTGCGATATTGACGGCAGTAGCGTACCCCATCGCCAGTTCGCGATGGGCACCAAGCTTTATTCCCCATTCTTGCTTTGCTTAAACAGGTTATAAGAAATCGGCTCATGCAGTTAACAGCGCCTTGATGCACACCCAATTGTCTTGACGGCGGTCGCATCGAAAATGCCGATGCGTCTCTACGGATACAAGCGCCTCCTCATCTAATGCATGCACACGGTCCGCGAGACAAAATCGCCGACAACACCGTGAAAATCCCGATATGCATAATCTAGAAGTTTGGATGCACAGACAGGTGGAGTGGCATTGTTCAGCATGGCCGCTTCGCACTCCTCGCCGACGGGCGCATCGCCGAGGGCGAAGACATCAGCGCACAGCGAGGCAGAGGACCAACTCCTCCCCCTCCCCAACATTCCCCAGAAAGTTCGCTGATGTTGACTGGGGTTCCCGTAAAATAAACCGCAACAAAATATGTGCGGAGTGCTGGCCTGGAGCTGCCTTCGGACCCTATTGGCTGCTCACCGAGAGGCTCCGCTATGAAACGACCCCTTTACTACCTGCTCTGCGCGATCGCGTGCTCGTCCATGGTCAGCGCGACGATGCCCACGGCGGCCATCGCGGAAGCCATCCAGCCTCAGGCAACCGTAGAGCAGCAGGCGCAAGCCGCCGACACGAGCAGCGACACAGGCAAGGCCGAAGACGGCACCAACACAAATACGACAGTAGATTCCGCAGAGGACGGCACCGCAACATCCACCGACACCAGCGCAGTCAACACGGAAAGCGCTGACGGCACCGCCGCCACCCCCGCCCCATCCCTCCTCGCCCAGACCAACCCCACGCCCGAGGCCATCTCCACCACGTCACAAACCGGCTACGCACACTCCGCCACGGCAACCCAAAACGGCGTCACCTTCACCGTCTCATGGAACGACGCCCCCGCGGGCACCGCGACGACCTTCCACGTGACCCAAGCCAACGGCTCGTCCCAGGCCAAGGCGCGCATGGACGTGCCCACCTATTGGGACGGCGGCAGCCAGGAAAGCGTCTGCGACCCGTCGCGCCCAGCATGGGCCAGCTACCACAGCCTGGGCACCGCGGGCCACGACTTTACCTTCGACTTCACGGCATCGGGCACGTACCGCATCTACTTCTACTTTATGGACAACGACAGAAACGACCCCCAAAACGACAAGGGGATCTACTACCTGCGCACCACGGCGGAGGTAACCGTAAACGACGCCGCCCGCCCAAGCGTCACGCAGATCGTCAACGACGCCGTGGACCTGTGCAGGCAACAGACAAACGGCTCGGAATACGACATGGCGCTGTGGCTCCACGACTGGACGCTCGACCAGTTAGAGTACGACCACAACCTCAACTGGTGCTCGGCCGAAAGCGGCCTCACGCGCCACCAGGGCACCTGCGAGAGCTACCAGCGCATCTACTCCAAGCTCCTTGACGCAGCAGGCATCGCCAACGGCCGCATCACCGGCAACGGCCACACCTGGAACGCCGTAAAGATCGACGGCAAATGGTGCCAGATGGACCCAACCTGGGACGACACCAGCGACAACTGGTACGGAGACCTGGACCAGCGCCATCTGTACTTTGGCCTGACCGACGAGCTCATGGCAATCGCCCACTCCGACCACACGGCTAACTATCAAAAGAACGACTACGCCTACCGATCGACCGACCTGTCCAACAATTACTTTATGCGAAATGGCAAGGCCGATGAATGGGCCGAAAAGTATGCCGATCGCATTCAGCAGCACCTGGATGCCAAGGAAAAGAGCTTTTCCATCGACGCGGATAACCAGTCCTTCCCGCCGAGTATCTCGGGGATTCAGAACGGAATTGTTGCGTATGCGATGAATCTGAGGGAGTGGAAAACAGGGAAAAGTAATGCAGCGATACAAGCAGTATCGAATTTCAAAACATGCTCTAGTACCTCATGGGAAGTCACTTTCGATTTCACAGTTAAATACACCAATGAAAAGAGGACGGTTGGACAAAGCAGGCAAACGGCTCGCTTCTCTATTTAATTAACGGATAACCGGCCCATGACGAGCAGCGGATCGAGGGGACGGTGGTACTTCTTCGACCCGGAAACGGGGCAGACGCTGAACGAGAATTGATAGCGATTTATCAGACATAATCACGTTGTGCATTTGCTCGTTAGGGCACTGCTGAATATCGCGAAACAGTACCGCCGATATTACGCTTGGGAAACAGGGCCGATATGGGTCTCGGTGCCTGTCTATTGCTAGCGTTCGGCATCGTGACGTCACCTTAAATTGGAATTGCATGAAGGTATAGAGCAATGCGAGTCCTGCGACAAAATTTAAGTGAACGGGCAGCCACAGAACATGTTAGCCCGCATCGCCTGCGCCACTCGAATTACAACATTCAAGACATGCTCGCGCACGCGCGAATGAACCTCCTAGGGGACAACGTTGGATTGTTCGAGGTTTCGGTCTAGATTGCGTGCGCCGCCCAGGGGACAACCCCGGGGCGGCGCACGCCGAACCCCAATGCGTTCGCGCGCGCCGTGAGCTCACAATAACCTCTGGCGGGAAAGCGGAGTCCGGTCAGGTGTCGACCGCAAGCCCGTCCTCAAGTATGGAGCATTCAACCTGCTCGTAGTTGAAGAGTATTTACCAGCAGACCAGGCACGGATTTAAAAACAATGCCGCCGAAACTGATAGAGTTGAAGTAAAGAACGATCTCCGCCGTCCTCAGCACGAAGATGAAAGAAGGGAGGGCGCCCGAGAGCCAGCAGCGGTACTGGAAGTTGCGAGGCTCGATGTTAGCGCCGAGCGATTTTAGCCGCTATTAGTCAAATGATTTTGACCAATAGCGGTCACCGAATAATGGCCACCCTGCCTGCCCGCCGCCACTACGCTGGCGGTGCCAACACGCCCGCATTAGGAGAATCATTGTGGTGAACGAGAGACACGATGACCTACAGGAAATTATTGACGCGGCGCTCCGGGAGATCGCCGCAGAAGAGAGCGACGGATTCGACCCGCAGCACTGAAAACACTCGGCGCTCTACGGGAGACGGAGGCCCATCCGCAACCGGGTCGATTAAGCTACTTTACGTAAAATACTTAGCGGTACCGATGGCTATTAATACGGCGCAATCGAATCAAAATCAATTGGAAGACCAAGTTCATAGTAGTTAAACGGCGATACATCAAGCTCGTCCAGAGCGCCATCTCCGCGACGGACCCAGGATTTTCCCTTTGCACATACAAAGGCAATCTCGACCAGCGGATGTCGATGCATTCCGTAGAAGCCGCCCATATCGATAGATACCGAATGAAGTCCCGGAGGAATCAAATCGAGTATTTTCCTGTATTGATATGGGGATTCCAAATCCTCACCCTTGCAGCACCCCGCTCCATGGGTGACGACAATTGTCGCAACCACCTCATATACGGGAAGATTGCTGTCGTTGCGAATTACGATACGCGCATCACCCGTAGCATCTCTTTCAAGCCATGCAGCAATCGAAGATGGCTGCGCTAGCTTCTCGGCCGTTTTCAGGCGCTCGTCTGTTTTCTTCAGATGCTTTGTGTCACGTAAGGCAACATAAACCGTCAGGCAAAGTGTAACAAATGCACAAATTACTTGAACAACAGCACAAAAAGCGACCATGAGCAATAACCTTCCATCGGCACAGAATGAAACCAAGAATCAGCCCGCCGCTTACACACTGGCCGTTATTCGAAAAGCAAGCCATCAAGCCAAGTTGTTAGATATATCACAGTCTTGATGCTAATAATTTAACCAGCTCATCTGATGGTCCGTTTTTTCTGATGCGGCTGTAATCTCTCACATCAGTTAAGACTAAACCGCCTGCAGACTCACAGAAAACAGCGTGTGAAGGCGCGGCATTGACGCTCGCCTTAATGCTAGATTTATTTTGGCGTAAAAGAAGCGGACGGCAAGAAGGCTGTTTCTTCTTTTTCCGATAGCTTCTCTTGGTGCATGCCATCATGAACCTCCTAAAGGCTAATCACGCAACAGCTTTTGCGCAAAGAGCGTGATTAACAATATCATGAAGCAATAGATAGAGATTTACATCAGCGATTCCGAGCTTATTTGGCCTGTTGGATGTTACATACAAGATCCCCATAATTGAATTGTTCGAACCATCTCGCGCAACAAGTCTAGAAATCATCATGCAACGATCATCGGACCCGAAATGCTCGGAATTAACATCGTTATCCAACTGCCCGCAGTCTCTGGCTTTTTCGACATTGGGACAAAGCATGACGATATGATTAGACAGCTCTTTTTTATGCAACATAAGCACGATCTTGCTACCCATTGAAAGTGGTCGAGAATGTTGAAATCTCGTCGCATTCAATGCCCCTTCCCTAGCCACCGTTGCATAGCCAACTTCATGATCAGATTTCCCGGGACACACAAGCCTAATAGCGCAGCCTATTCCGGCATGAGGACGAAAGATAGAAAAACAGGAAGCGACGCCCTTGCAGCAGACAGTTGCCAATTCGCTTAAATTAACATCTAAATTTAATGTCTCATTCTCTACTTGATAGTTAAAGCTTTGAAGCTCATCGAGCAGGCGCACGTTCCGAAAACCCCGCCTGAGCGAATGCGCGGCAACCCATCCTACCACCAAACAAACTATGAAGAGAAAGGATGGAATGGACGCCATGTTCACATGAGATGTAAGCCAATCAATGGCCCAAGGAAATTTGCCATCCGTTAGTAGCTTCTCCACAAAAAGATTGGCGAACCAAGCAATTAGCCCACCAAAGCCAAATTTCATTAAGGTGTCCAATATCACTAGGGGGATGCCCCTGCTGAGCCCTACACTATAAAATCGAAAACAGGAATACTCACGCTTCCCTCGTTTACCGTAGTGCATCCAATCTTCAAAAGAATATCTATCAATCATGCCATCGCCTCCCGCCGCTACAATTTATATTAAAGCTTTGTGAGGTACTCCCCCAGCTCTTCCTCCCAGTCGGGCATGTGGAAGCCGCTGGTCTCGAGCCTGGACAGGTCGAGCGCGGAGTGGACCGGGCGCGGTGCGACGGGGCCGGCGGCGTTCGCGTAGTAGTCGGCGGTCGAAACCGGAACTACCTTCTCCCCATTGCCGTTGGCGGCCTCGAAGACGGCGCGGGCGATGTCGGCCCAGCTCTTGACGGCGCCGGAGCCGGTGCAGTTATAGGTCCCGTAGGGGGCGTGCGTCCCCAGCACGTGGAAGATGGCCTCGGCCATGTCGCGCGTGAAGGTCAGGCGGCCCAGCTGGTCGTCGACGACCGTGACCTGCGCGAGCCCGTCCTCGGGGTCGGCGACGCGGTCGGACAGCCCCCTCATGGTCTTGACGAAGTTGTGCCCCTCGCCGATGACCCAGGAGCTGCGCATGATGTAGTGGCGGGGGCACCCGGCCACGGCGATGTCGCCGGCGGCCTTGGTCTGGCCGTAGACGGACAGCGGGCTGAACGGCTCGTTCTCGGTATGGACCTCGGCCGTGCCGTCGAAGACGTAGTCGGAGGACACGTGGACCAGGGTGATGCCGTGCCCGGCGCAGGTGCGGGCGAGCAGGGCCGGCCCGGTCGCGTTGGCCTTCCAGGCGGTCACGCGGCCCTCGGGGGCCTCCGCCTTATCAACAGCCGTGTAGGCGCCGCAGTTGATCACGGTGCCGTAGAGCGACCAGTCGTACCGCGAATAGGCGTCCGGGTCGGACATGTCGAAGGTGTCGATGTCGCAGAAGTCGAAGTCCTTGGCGACCCCGCGCTCCTCGGCGAGGGCGCGCACGGCGTGCCCCAGCTGGCCGTTGCAGCCGGTGACGAGCGTTCGTTTCGGCGCCATGGGGACGACGTCCTTGAGCATCGGGTGGTTGAGGTCGGCCTCGGATACGGTGGCCTCGTCGAGAGGGATCGGCCACTCGATGGCGAGATCCGGGTCGGCGAGGTTCACGAACGTGTACGTCTTCTTGAGCTCCAGCGACCAGTGGGCGTCAACCAGGTAGGTGTAGGCGGTGCCGTCCTCCAGGGCCTGGAAGGAGTTGCCCACGCCGCGCGGGACGTAGATGGCCCTGCTCGGGTCCAGGGTGCAGGTGAACACCTTGCCGAAGGTCTCGCTGCCCTCGCGCAGGTCCACCCAGGCGCCGAAGACGCTGCCGCGGGCCACGGAGATGAACTTGTCCCAGGGCTCCGCGTGGATGCCGCGCGTGACGCCGCGGCTGTCGTTGTAGGAGACGTTGTTCTGGACGACGCGGAGGTCCGGGATGCCCAGGGCGCA